>DATHQX010000204.1:0-32450 GCA_035482295.1 Verrucomicrobiia bacterium | reverse complement strand
GCCCGCCGATGGAGTCGTTACTGGGGCGGCGTCAGTTGCCGGCCGGCTGATCCACCTGGCCAGCCAGGACTTCACGGTGGCCGGCGGAGCTGCCGGCGAGGTGCATTCGAACAAGGTGGCCGAGATCATGATGCAATCGTTGAAGACCGGCTCGCCATTTATCTTCATTAACGATTCCGGCGGCGCGCGCGTGCAGGAGGGCATCGACTCCCTCTCCGGGTACGGCAAGGTGTTCTATACGAATGTCATGCTATCCGGCGCGGTGCCGCAGATCTCGCTGATTTGCGGGCCGTGCGCCGGCGGCGCGGCGTACAGTCCGGCATTGACAGATTTCATCATTCAGACGCGCAAGGCGCAGATGTTCATTACCGGTCCGCAGGTGATTAAGCAGGTTACCGGCGAGGATGTCACGGCGGAAGCGCTCGGCGGCCCGGGCGCGCAGATGAACATGTCTGGCGTCGTGCACCTGGTCGCCAAGAATGACGAAGAGGCGATGTACCTGTGCCGGCGGCTGTTGAGCTTCATGCCGTCGAATAACCTCGAAGATCCGCCCCGGCTGCAGTATCAGCTGCCGCTGGAAGATGACCCGGAGATGAGTGGGCTGGTGCCGGCCGATTCGAAGGTTGGCTATGATATGCGCTCGGTCATCGTTCGCCTGCTCGACTACGAGGATTTTCTGGAGATCCAGCCGGGATTTGCGCCGAATATCGTGATCGGCTTTGGACGTTTGCAGGGAAGGCCGCTTGGCGTCATTGCCAACCAGCCGAGCGTCGCGGCGGGTGCGTTGGACATCAACGCGTCCGACAAAGCGGCGCGCTTTGTGCGCTTCTGCAACGCCTTCAACATTCCATTGCTGACGCTGGTCGATGTTCCCGGTTTCCTGCCTGGCGTGCAGCAGGAGTACGGCGGCATTATCCGCCACGGCGCGAAGATGCTGTTCGCCTATTCGGCGGCGACGGTGCCGAAACTCACGGTAGTGTTGCGCAAGGCATACGGCGGAGCGTATCTGGCAATGTGCAGCCGCGACCTGGGTGCGGATCGCGTGGTGGCGTGGCCGACCGCTGAAATCGCAGTGATGGGCGCCGAGGGCGCGGCTGAGATCGTTTTCCGCAAGGAGATTGCCGGGGCCAAGGACAAGGCGGCGAAGCGCAAGGAACTGATCGCGAATTATCGGGACACCTTTGCGACTCCGTATGTCGCGGCCGGTCGGCGGCTGGTGGACGACATTATTGATCCGGCGACCACGCGCAGGTACCTGGCGGCGGCGCTGGAGGCGTTGCACGCCAAGCGCGAGCTGCGTCCGCCCAAGAAGCATGGGTTGATTCCACTATAGGGTGGGACGCGCACGGCGGCTGACTTCGCGATCGCCCTAAGGCGTCGTCGATTTGTACTCTCGGTGGACGTTGGAAGGTCGTCGATGTTGGGAAGGCCAGTTGAACAGCATCGCACCCGCCGCACAGCGGCGAGATGATGTGAGCTCGGGGCGGCAGCCCGGGTAGCGTACGAAGGAAGATTGAGCCGCGGAGCGGCGGCATCGGAGTAACTATGAAGCACCAGACAATCGACGCCACGGTAGAGCCTGAGGAAGTAGTCGGCCTGCGTCAAAAGGTTACGACCCTGGTTGACGAGGTTTCGCGGCTGGAACAACAACTGGCTGCCCAATCCAAGGCGCTGAACGACCTGATGGCGAAGCTGGCCGACACCAAAGCCGCCGAATCAGCTAAACATGCGATTCGCGAGTCGGTGAACCCCGACGTGCTGCTAATCATCACCGCTGCGATCAGCTCGTTTCTGGGCAAGAAGATTCGGATTCGCTCGGCCAGGATGCTGCAATCGCCGTACGAGATTGTGAACCCATGGTCGCAGCAGGGGCGCGTCAGCGTGCAGGCCTCGCATTCTCTACGCTGGGAGCGGTAAAGACACGAACTAGAACGATTCAGGGTGGTGTGAATTGAAGCTGAAGATCGGTATAGACGGCAACGAGTACGTGGTGGACGTTGAGGTGCTCGAGGACGACAGCGTGGGACCGGTTTATCTGGCGCCGCATGGTCAGCCGACCACGGTGCAACCGGTAACGGTACCGGGGCCAGGCGCGGAAGCGCCGCCAGTTGAAGAAAATGTCGAAGAGTCGAAGGTCTGTCGCAGCCCGGTTGCCGGCGTCGTCGTCAAACTCAATGCCCAGCCAGGCCAGACGCTACAGACAAACGACCTGATGATGGTGCTGGAAGCGATGAAGATGGAGACCAACATCACTGCGCCGGTCGCAGGCAAGATCAAGAAGATCAATGTTGCCCACGGGGACGGCGTGAAGGTAAACCAGATTCTGGTGGAATTCGAGTGAGCGCATCCCACGGTGTGGGATAACCGGCTACCACGTCGGCAGAGAGTCGGAGAGCTCGCCCGCCAGCGCCCATTCCAGATCACGCATCTGTTCGCTCGTCAGCTTGTTGCCGTTCCGCGTGAGATAGAAAACGTCGTGAGCGAGCGGCCCCTCGGTATCGATCAGCGCCACTTCGATGCTGCAGCCCTCTTCCGTCAACGTCGAGCTGATGGTGTGCAGCAGACCCGGCCGGTCCTGGGTCACGATCTCCAGCAAGGAATTTCGCGCTGAGCACTCGTTATCGTGTCGAATGCGTGTCCCCACCGCCAGTTTCACTGGCTGGCGATCGCCCCTCAGCCGTGACTCCAGCAGCTTTTCCAGCGGTGCCTCTCCCAGCAGAATGTCGCGTACCGAGCGCAGGAAACACTCGCGTTCACTGGGATTGACCTCCAGGGTGCGAAAGCGGTCTTTGAAGTAAAAGCTGTCGACTACCACGCCGCTGCTGTTGGAAAACGCCGTTGCCTTGGTAATGTCCATGCCCCAGCCGAATAGGATGCCGGCCAAGGTACGAAACAGGCCGGCACGATCGGTGGTCACAACCGTCAACTCGCATTGGCCGGAGTGCGGCTGTAACTGGAGCTGCACCACTTCGGTCGCCAGTTGCCTCGACAGGCGGAAATGCTGCACCACCTGCTCGGCCGGATGAGACAGCACGTAACGCTGCGGCAGGCCGTCGAGGAAGTGCAGGATCTCGGAGCGCCGCAACGGATGGAGACCGATGATCCTCTCGACCGCTCCACGCGAGGCCCCGGCATCGAGGCCGGCGATGTCGGCGCTGCGATCGAAATGATTTGCGGTGGCCGCATACAGACGCCACAGGTTCTCGGCCTTCCAAGGCGTGAGCGCGTCTGGGTTGACGGCCTTGATGTCGGCCAGCGTGAGCAGCGTCAGCATCTTCAGCCGCTCGGGCGTCCCCATCTTATCGGCCAACTCCGCCACCGTCCCGGGATCGTAGATATCGCGCCGCCGCATCGTGGAAGAGATCTCCAGATGACTGGAGACCAGGAAGGCGACCATCCTTGCGTCTTCCTCGGGGAACTGCAAGCGCTTGACCGCGGTTTGCGTAAATTGGAGGCTGCTGTAGACGTGGTCGGAACCCTCCAGGCCTTTGCCGGTGTCATGCAGCAGCAGCGCCAGATAGAGCAGTTCAGGATGCTCGACCTCGCCCAGGAGTTCAGCAAACGGTCGCAGCACCTCATCGCCATCAATTTTGAGCTGATGCAAAACATCGATGGCCAGCAGCGTGTGTTCGTCTACAGTGTAGCGATGATAGAGATCGCGCAGCACCAGCAGATTGATGGCCTCGAACTCCGGCAGTGCGTGCGTCAACAGGTTCAGCGAATGCATGGCCCGCAACGCGTTAGCAGCCTGCGGCTGCGTAAGGATATCGCGCAGATACGGCCACAGGCTCTGGTCTTGCGGCATGGTCTCAACCAGACGGAGATGAGCTTCGCTGATGCGCCGCTCGGCTTCGGCACTTAACGCCACACCGTGCTTGGCCACGAACACGAACAGCCGCAGCACCGCTTCGGCATCACGGGCACTCGCAGCCTGTTGTAAGTACACGCGGCCATCGACTACCGAGAACTCGGAGTTGGAGACGCGCGAGCGCCAGTGTTGAAAAGAACGATACAGCGACGAGCGGCCTTCCATAACCTGCTTCAGCAACTGCCCGCTGTCGTGGTAGACCGCCTTCGCATGGCCGAAGTAGAGTCGCATCCATTCGGCAGGAGACAGCGGCCCGGAGCCGGTTCCGATACCGCGCGCGGCCAGCTCCTCCTGGGCCGACCACGTCACGTTGTTGTCGTCGCGGTTATGGCGATAGTGCAGATGACACCGAATCGACGACAGGAACTCGATTGCCTCAAGGACCGCACTCGCCGCTGCATTCTTGCTCGAGCCGACTACCTCAGGCTTGTTGCCGGCGACCAACGCCAGAATCATGCCGATCCAGCGCGAGACATGGCAATCGCGTAGTCCGCCGGGGCCGTCCTTCAGGTTCGGTTCGAGATGGAAAATGGTCTTGCCGAAGCGATGATGGCGCGCCTCCGTGATGCTCGACAGCGCCTGTAGAAGCGTGTCGGCCTCGCGAGCGATCAGCTCCGGAAGCTTCTTCTCGTGAAGGCCGTCAAAGAGCAACCGGTCGCCGGCCAGAAATCGGCAGTCGAGCAGCGACAGCGTGAACTCGATGTTCTCCTGATTGAGGCGCGCGCAATCGGCAATTGTGTGGGTCGACGGGCTAACGCGCAGGCCGCAATCCCACATCTGCTGGCAGATGCTGCTGACGCCCTCTTTGATCTGGTCGCGCTTCTCCTCATCTTCGGTCAGAAATAACAGGTCGACGTCGGAATGAGGAAACAGCTCACAGCGTCCGTAGCCGCCAAGAGCTACGAGTGCATATCCGCAACGCGGACGCGAAGGGAGATGCTGCTCCCACAATGTCAGAGCCAGCTTGTCGACCAGCCGCGTGCGATCGCTGAGCGCAGCCAGACCTGAGCCGGTGGCGACAAAATCGCGATGTACGCGGTCAAATTCCTGGCGATAAAAGTTGCGCAGTCCACCGTCGGCTGGCTGGTTCGGGATGGGCGAACCAGACGAGCTTAAGCCACGCGGCTGTGGCTCACTGCTCATAGAGCATTCTCACCCCGCTCATCGTTGCGGATGCGGACCGCATCATCGATGCGGGAGAGGAAGATCTTGCCGTCGCCGATCTTGCCGGTGCGCGCCGCTTCGGTGATGGTCGTGACTGCCTTGTCGACCATGGCGTCAGGAATGACGGCTTCGATCTTCACCTTGGGCAGCAAGTCGACGATGTACTCGCGGCCACGGTAGAACTCGGTGTGACCCTTTTGCCGGCCGTGACCGCGCACTTCGATCACGGTCATGCCTTCGACGCCGATTTCGATCAGCGCGTCTTTGACAGCCTCAAATCTTGCGGGTTGAATGACAGCTTCCAGTTTCGTCATGTCGTGGCCCTTACGGCATCGAGGCTTCCCAGTAGTAGCCCTCTTCGCCATGCTGTGTCAGGTCGAGTCCCTGCACTTCTTCTTCGGTGGAGACGCGCAAACCGATCGTGAAGTTCACCACCATCAGGATGAGCGAAGTGCCGACGACAGCCAGCACGATCGCGATCAAGACGCCGATGGCCTGATTGCCCAGTTGCCGGAAATTTCCTTCGATCATGCCGACCGGCAGCACGTGCCCCCGCGCGTCCTTAAAGACCGGATTGACCAAACTACTGGCGAAGACACCCGTCAGCAATGCGCCGATGGTTCCACCGGCGCCGTGAACGCCGAAGGCGTCAAGTGAGTCGTCGTATCCCAGGTGGGCTTTGACGACAGCGACCATCACGTAACAAAAGACGCCGGCGATCAAGCCGATGAGCAACGCCGACATCGGCCGGACGAATCCGGCTGCCGGCGTAATCGCCACCAATCCGGCAACGGACCCTGAAATCGCTCCCAGCACGCTGGGTTTGCCGTTGCGAATCCATTCTGCCCCTGCCCATCCGATTGCTGCCGTAGCTGCTGCAAAGTGCGTGGCAACGAAGGCGCTGGTGGCGAGACTTCCAGCGTTCAGCGCGCTGCCTGCATTAAATCCAAACCAGCCTACCCACAGCAGACAGGCGCCAATAAAGCTAAGTACCACACTGTGGGGTGGCATCGCTTCCTTGGGGAATCCGACGCGGCGTCCCAGATAGAGCGCGCAGATCAACGCCGACAATCCGGACGTAATGTGGACGACCGTTCCGCCGGCGAAGTCGAGAGTGGGAAAGCGACCACCGAGGCTGGCGTTGAGGAATCCGCCCTTACCCCAAACCATGTGTGCCATCGGCGCGTAGACGATGAGGGACCACAGGGTCATAAACAGCAGCATGGCACTGAATTTCATGCGCTCTGCAAATGCGCCGCAGATCAGCGCCGGCGTGATGATGGCGAACATGAGCTGATAGATCATGAACGTCTGCTGCGGGATGGTGGTGGCGTAGTCGGCGTCGGGGGCTGCGCCGACCGCATGCAGGAAGGCATGCTCAACCCCGCCAATGAAGCCGTTACCGGAGCCGAAACACAAACTGTAGCCGATGATCGCCCAGACCACGGTGATGAGCGCCATCATCGCGAACGATTGCATCATCGTGCCCAGGACATTTTTCTTGCGCACCAGCCCGCCGTAGAACAGCGCTAGTCCTGGCCCGGTCATCAGCAGAACCAGCGCGGAGCACATCAGCATCCAGGCGTTGTCGGCCGACCCTTTGGCGTCGGCGATGTGCTGCTGCAGTTGCGCGATCGTGGGCGCATCCGGCGCGGCCGGAGCAGGTTGTGCCGTCAGTGTAGCGGCGAACAACAAGAAGAACCATGGCAGAAGCTTTTTGACCAACCGCATGCCAGTACTCCAAGCTGAAGTTAACGGTTGAATGACAACGAGTGCGAGGCACCCTCGAGTGCAAGCCAGGCGGCCTCAGGAGGAGGATCTCGGTTTCCGAGCTGCTGCACGGCAGATCGGCAAACCTTAGTTGTTGTAGATATCTGCTTTTGATCCGGATGGGAAATTCAAACTATTTATGTAGCGTATTAGTTTCGATTATCGTTTAGCCCTATGCTGCCGGGGGACGGGGGCCGATAGCGCAAATGCTTTGGACGGTGTAACTTACTGGCTTGGCTGGGCAACGATAGGCACGCCTCTTGCCATCTGCTATAGAAAGACGAGTATTATGCTGAACAGCGTACGTGGAGGTTGAGGTGTTTCGAATCATCACCGTAGAGCGTGAGTACGGCGCGGGCGGTAGCCTGGTCGCGGCGACCCTGGCGCGGCAGAAAGGCTGGCAGCTACTCGATCAGCAACTCACCTGTGAGATCGCGAAGCTCGGGGCTGTCGAGGAAAGCGCGGTCGCGTGCCGCGAAGAGAAATGCGATCCTCTGATTCACCGTCTGGCCAAGGTCTTCTGGCGCGGAAGCTACGAGCGCTCTCTGCCTGTCTCCGACGACAAAGTATTCGATGCCGATGAGCTGGTTGAGCTGGCACATCGGGTCATCGAGAAGAAGGCCAAGGAAGGGAATTGCGTGATCGTCGGCCGCGGCGCCCCCTACATCTTGCGCGCTCGTAGAGATGCCTTCCACGTCTTCGTTTACGGCTCGCGCGAAAAGAAGATCGAGCGTCTGGTCAACCTAAAAATGCGAGAGAAGGACGCAATCGAGATGGTCGACACCATCGACAAGGAACGTGCTGCATTCGTTCGCAAATACTTCAATGCCGAGTGGCCGTGTCGCCGCCTATATCACCTGATGCTGAACTCCGACAGCGGTATAGACCACGTGACCAATATCGTCATGGCGACAATGGACTCGCTTGAGCGCGAAGGCCGGATGGAACCACCGGGACAGAATGTGCAGCTTGATCCTGTGCGCCCGGCTACTGTGTAACAAAAAGATCAACGCTCCCGAAACGGCAGCCAACTCTGTATTGGCCTTCCTATCCCCGCATCACATCAGATGTGTGACGGCTGTGCTTGCGTGGGTTTTCCTTTCCAATTAAGACTGAGGCGTATGAGGTTGCCTGGCCGCAAGGAGGTAGCCTGAATGCTGAAGATTCTCCTGAACCAAGCCGCACACTCGCTGCGGAATTCCGAAAATCACCAGGCTGTACCGGGCATTTTCCTGGTTGGCAGGAAAGCCGGCAGCATCGTCTCGTTTTGATCGAACGAGCAACCGCGGATACCGAAATCCGCCCAACCTGTCAGGAGGCCGCTCATGCCGCTCAACAAAGTAAAAGCATTCCTCGACGCGCACGGCACGAAGTACGTGGTCATCTCCCACTCGAAGGCGTATACGGCGCGGGGAATTGCCGCTATCTCCCATATTTCCGGCAGGGCACTGGCCAAAACCGTGATTGTGAAGCTGGATGGCGATCTTGCCATGGCCGTGTTGCCTGCTTCCTGTCAGGTCAATCTGGAGGAATTGAGAGAGAGGACGGGCGTACGGGAAGCCGAGCTGGCCACCGAAGGCGAGTTCAAACGGCATTTTCCCGACTGTGAAACCGGAGCGATGCCCCCATTCGGCAATCTGTACGGAATTCCGGTGTATGTCGACGAAACGATGACCGAAGATCGCGAGATCGCCTTCAATGCCGGTTCGCATTATGAGTTGATCAAAATGACCTATGCCGATTTTGAGCACCTGGTGAAGCCGGAGGTCATGGAGTTTTCCTCCGCTCAAGTCGCTCCCATGATGGTGTAACAGCGTGACCGGACGGGACGGCGCAAATCCACGCATCGCGTAAGTGAATGCTGATGCTGCGCGGCTCCGTCCGGTCCTTAGCCCGCAGACGCGGCCTGTGATCGGAGAAACTGGCAGCATCCGGTCAGCCTTTTCGGCCCGGAGCCGGAGGAATCGCCGCAGCGGCGAGGGTCGCGTCTGCTCCTGAACAAGCACTCCAGCGGATCTTCGTTTTTCCATCTGTCACGATAACGGCGCAAAATGTTCGGCAAAGGGTATATCCCACAATGTGGTAGAACATGTATTCTGTGTAGCCGCTGCTGTCATCCGATCTCGCCGTTTGAGTCTCCATTTCAATACGGAACACATCACAAGGTCTGTTGATTCCAAACAACATGCGGCTTTGCCTTTGACCCTGCTCGGGTCCACGTGCGATAGTTAACATTCACAGATTTGTAACATTGCCTTAACCATACATTCACGCTTCATGGATCTCCCAACAGTCAATTTTGCTAATGGAGCCCGGTGATGGTTCGCCTGATCCCTCGTGAAACCAAGTTCTTCGATATGTTCGCGCAAGTTGCGGATAATCTGGTTTCCGGTGCCAGAGTTCTTTCCGAGTGTCTTCATCATTACGATTACGAGCGGCTTCCGTCGGTCGTGGAAAAGATCAAAGAGATCGAACATCACGGCGACGAGATGACCCACCAGATCCTGATCAAGCTAAATCAGACTTTCATCACGCCGTTCGACCGCGAAGACATCCATCTGCTCACCTCGTCGCTAGACGATGTTCTAGATTTCATCAACGGCGCCAGCGATCGGCTGCTGACCTACAAGATCACGCAACCATCGCCGTCGGCAAAGGTTCTCTCGGCCATCGTGCTGCGGCAGACCGAAGAGCTGCGCAAGGCAGTCGCGTTGCTCGACAAGAACGGCAAGATGCTGGAACACTGCGTTGAGGTCAATCGGTTGGAGAATGAGGCCGACCAGGTGAGTCGCGAGGCGATCGGCCGGCTGTTTGAGGGCGACTACGACCCCATCACCCTGATCAAGCTGAAAGAGCTTCTGGAAATTCTGGAGACCGCCAGCGACAAGGCCGAAGACGTGGCCAATGTGCTGGAGACGGTCGCTTTAAAAAACGCGTGAGACGCTACGCCGTGGACTACGACGAAAATTCGATTCAGGGCGGGTGCTCGTGAGCGTTGGGATTGTCCTGCTCATCGTAACCGTTCTCACCGCGCTGATTTTTGATTTTCTGAACGGCTTTCACGATGCCGCCAACAGCATCGCGACCGTCGTCTCCACCCGGGTTCTTTCTCCGCGTTTCGCTGTCGGCTGGGCCGCAGCGTTCAACTTTCTGGCGGCGTTCATTCTGGGCACAGCCGTAGCGAACATGATTGGCAAAGGCATGATTCAGCTCAGCATCGTCACTCAGTACGTCGTACTGGCCGGTCTGATGGGGGCCATCGTGTGGGACGTGGTGACGTGGCTGCTCGGCTTGCCGACTTCTTCCTCACACGCGCTGATTGGTGGCTACGCGGGAGCGGCGATGGCGCGGTCGACCATTCTGTACGGTTGGCGGAGTGCCCCGCACGTCATCATCGGCAGCGGCTGGACCAAAACACTCATCTTCATTGTGGTCGCCCCGCTGATGGGACTGGTGCTGGGTTTCGGATTCATGGTGGCTATTTCCTGGATCTTCCGCCGCAAGTCGCCGCACCAGGTGGATAAATTGTTCCGCAAACTGCAACTGCTCTCGGCCGCGTTTTACAGCCTTGGACACGGTGGCAATGACGCACAAAAGACCATGGGCATTGTGGCGGGTGCGCTATACACGGCGGGAGTGATGAGCCGCGAGGATTTTGCCCGGAACTGGGGACATTGGCACTGGCCCATTATCCTGGCGGCTAACACGGCGATCGCGCTAGGCACATACTTCGGCGGATGGCGCATCGTTCACACGATGGGTTCGAAGATCACCAAGCTGAAACCGGTCGGCGGATTCTGCGCGGAGACGGCGGGAGCCATCACGCTCTTTGGCACCGCGCTGGCAGGCATTCCGGTCAGCACCACGCACACCATTACCGGAGCGATCGTGGGCGTCGGAACAACCACCCGGCTGTCAGCGGTCCGCTGGGGCGTGGCGACGCGCATTGTGTGGGCGTGGCTCCTTACGATTCCCGCGTCGGCCATAGTATCCATGGCGACCTTCTGGCTCATCCGGATGTTTAATCCCACAGCGTAAGAGTGCGGTTTCCCGGACTCAGCACTGGCAATTTCCTTTTTGCAGTACCTACGAACTGCCCGCCGTCTGACAGTGTGGCATCCGCACCGCGCGACGAAGTCCTTTCCAGCCGTTCTAAATCTGTGTATTCTGATGCTCGATTCAGCCTTCATTCACAAGCTCGCAAACTGGATTGGCCGTCACTTGTGCTTATCACCAATGCGGTGTTTCATTGCTATTAGCGAGCCCACAGTAGTCTTGCGAATTCTCGAGTCATGAGGTGGCGAGATGTACATCACCAATAGGGAGCGAGGGCAGATAGCTGCAAGTGCGCGTCGCTGCACTGAGGTTCCCAGTGTGTACCGGCAGTTTCTTTCCGTCGTTCTAAGCTTCAGCGTAACCTTCAGCGTTTTGGGTCTGGACGGCTGCAAGAAGTCGGAGCCGGCGCAGTCCGGGCAGACGCAGCAAGGACAGCAGGGGCAGGCGCCTCAGACGCAGGCGGCGGTGCCAACCGCAGATCAACTTTATCAATTGGTCGCGCCCATCGCGCTCTTTCCCGACAACCTGGTGGCGCAAGTACTGGCTGCTTCCACCTATCCCAATGAGGTCAGCGCGGCCTACGCGTGGCTGCAGCAGAACTCCAGCCTGAAAGGCCAGCAGCTTCTGGACGCTGTAAACGGGCAGTCGTGGGACCCCAGCGTCAAAGGCCTCACGCAGTTTCCTGACGTGCTCAGTCAGATGGCTACGAACTTGTCGTGGACTTCGGCTCTGGGCGATGCGTACTACAACTATCCCTCAAGCGTGATGAACGCTGTGCAGGTCATGCGTGGGCGCGCGCAGCAGTCGGGCAACCTGAAGAGCACGCAGCAGCAGACTGTGTCGGTGCAGAGTCAGCCTCCGGGCCAGGCTCCTCCACCTCCACCTCCGGCTAACGATCCGAACGCTCCGCCTCCGCAACAGACGGTTATCGTGCAGCCGCCTCCGCAGACCATTATCATTCAGCCGGCACAGCCCGATGTGGTGTACGTGCCGACCTATAATCCGACGGTTGTTTATGGCGCTCCGGTACCGGTTTATCCCGGATACTCGACCGGCGCGATGGTGGCAACCGGCTTGCTTTCGTTCGGTGTAGGTATCGCTGTTGGAGCCGCTATCAGCGGCGGCGGAGGATGCTGCGGCTGGGGCTGGAATTCGTGGGGATGTGGATGGCACAACAACACCGTTGTCTACAACCACAACACTTATATTTCCAATTCGAATACCTTCGTCAATCGCAACAACTACTACAACCACAACGGTAACTACAACAACGTCAATTACAACAACATCAACCGGAACAACGTAAACGTCAACAACGTGAACCGGAATAACTTCAACCAGAACAACGTCAACCGAAACAACTTCAATCAGAACAACGTCAATCGGAACAATTTCAACAACAACAACCGCACCAACAATTTCAAAAGCGGCAGCTATAGCGAGCCGCACTTCAATCAGAAATTGGATGCCCCGCAATATCAGAACCGGCAGAACCTGAATAACACGGCGCAGAACCGGCAGCAGCCGAATTTCAATCAAAACCGTGATCAGCGGAACCCGGGTATGCAGAGCCGGCCGAATGCCAACAATCAGGCCCTGCGGAACGATGGTTCGCGCGGCTACGGCCAGCAGCAGAGCCGGGGCAATAGCGCCTTCTCCAACTACAGTGCGGGCGGCAACGCCCGTACCAACAGCGCTCGCGGCCAGCAGAGCCTGCAAGGCAACCGTGCCAACGCAGGGAATATGAATCGTGGCGGAGGCGGCGGAGCCCGCGCTGGCGGCGGAGGCCGTCCGGAGCGCGGAGGAGGCCGGCGATGAACAGCGCAAAGTTGTGGATGAAATTACCTGAGCCGAAGGAGACGTTGATGGAGAGCACGGCGCCTAGTTCCAAAAAGCCCGAGACCACACTGCTGATTCGCCGGTCGGCGAAGTTGCTGCTGGCGGCGGTGCTTACTCTGAACGCCGTGTCTGCTCTGGCGCAGCAGGGGAATGAGAAGACCTTCGCGTCGCCGGGAGAAGCGGTGCTGGCTCTGTACAACGCTGCTAAGGCCAGTGACACGCAGTCGATCCTTGCTATCTTCGGTGCCAGCGGGAACGAGATCATTCATACTGGCGATCAGGTCGTTGACAACAACATGCGAACTGATTTCGTGAAGCGCTACGACCAGATGCACCGCGTGGTCCTGGAGCCGGACGGAACCGCCACCCTGTACGTCGGCGCGGAGAACTGGCCGTTTCCCATCCCTATCGTCAAGAGCGGCAACGGCAGCTGGTACTTTGACGCCGAAAAGGGCAAGCAGGAAATTCTCTATCGTCGGATCGGGCGCAACGAGAATGACGCGATCGATATCTTGCACTCGCTGGTAGACGCGCAGCACGATTACGCGTCCGAGACTCACGATGGCGACAAGACCAAGCACTACGCGCTGAAGTTCATCAGCGACGAAGGCAAGCAGAACGGCCTGTACTGGAAGACCGGGGACAACGATCCGCCCAGCCCGATCGGACCGCAGCTGGTGTCAGCGGCGGCGGAAGGCTACAACATGGAGGTGGGCAAGCCGCAGCCTTATCACGGCTACTACTACCGCATCCTCACCAAGCAGGGAGCGGCTGCCAAAGGCGGCGCTCGCGACTACACGGTGAACGGCCAGCTCACCAAGGGTTTCGCGTTCGTGGCGTACCCAGCGGAATACCGCAACTCGGGCGTTGTGACCTTTATCGTCAATCAGGACGGAGTGGTGTACGAGAAGGATCTCGGCACGGACACGGAGAAGATTGCAAGCACGATGACGTACTACAACCCGGACAACACCTGGAGTCCGGCAGACTAGATGTCTTGAGTGGAGCACGCCTTTGAGGATTGCGGATTGCACGGCCTCACCCGGCAAGAGCTTTAGTGCCTGAGGTGAATCGAGCTTTTACCTCATTGGCTAAAGCCGTGACATTCAGCAGATGACAACTGCGCGTCTTAAGGCGTGCTCCACCCGTAAGTTCAAGCTGACGCATTACGTAAGGCTCTGACCGCTAGGTCAGCGGGCACGCGGGATGATCGCATTGGCAAGCGATCTCCATTTCGTTCGAACCTGCGTCGCGGCAGAAATCACTGCAGTACTTTTCTCCATGTGGAACGGTACACAGGCATGGCTCATGAGCGCACGGTTTCTGTTCTTCTGCCATCGTAGTTCTCCTTGATGTGAAATTTATTGACGATTGCTGCGGCGATTGAGATTGCCGAGTGAGCCGCATTGTTGCCCGCCACCGGGCCCAAAGTCAAATCGGGAGCTCACGTCCGGACGAATCTTAAGTAGCCGTCTTCGCTTGACAAGACTCCTAAAGGCTTTACGCTGCTACCCAGCATCGAGGAGGAGCCATGCATCTGGATCGCTTTACCAAAGCTGTATTGCTTACTATCGCAATTCTGTTGGCCGTGTTGGCCTTTCGTCCTGTGTTTCAACCGGCGCCGGTACGCGCACAGGTGGAAGAAGGCTATCCGTTTTACGTCGAGCCCGGATACACCACCATCCGCAAGCCGGACGGCACGGCGCAGATGTTTGGCAAAGTCGTCATCGACATGCGCAACGGCGACATCTGGGGATTTCCCACGACGACGCAGTCGCCATATCCTGTCGATTCAGCGCAGACCAAGCCGCCGAAATCGTATCCCATCTACCTGGGAAAGTTCATGTTTGAAGCTGCCAAGAAGTGAGATGCCCCGACTCTCACCCTCCCCCAGATCAAGCGGGCTGGATCAGGCGCCCTCTTGCCACAGGGACCGGCAGCCTGGGCGCGACCTTCGGCTCCCGACATGGTTATACTTTGTGAAGGGGTGGCTGCCTGAGATGAAGCTCTTACGGTTTGCGTTCCCGCTGATTGTCCTCGCCTGCATCGTGCCTTGCGCTGAATCTGCGCACGCCTACGCAGATTCGTCCTCTACTTCCGCCAACGCCAAAAGCAACAGTCTCAACGTCACTGTTACCGGCAGCAAGGACTGGACCGATACCGGTATGCAGGTGCAGGCGGGCGACAAGCTGCACATCACGGCCAAGGGAACGGTCACCATGGGCAACAACACTGGCATCACTGCCGAGGGCGCGCAACGCGGATGGACCGACACGCTGCGTGCGCTAACGGTCCCAAGCGCTGGCCGCGGCGCGCTCGTGGGTCGCGTCGGCGACAGCGATGCAGCGACGCCGTTCTTTATTGGAGCGGACGGCACGGTGAACGCACCCATCGCCGGCAAGTTGTACCTCATGATTAATTCCGATTCCATGGAGACGCCCGACGGCAGCTACTCGGTGCACATCGATCGCACGCCGACGAGCACCGCGACTGCGAATGGCGTGGCTGCCAGCCAGAACAACTATGACTTCAAGCCGCTGTTCGCGGAACTCGACAGCAAGCTGCCCTATCGCGTAACCGACCAGCCCAACGGAGGCAATGAGGGCGACCTGGTCAACTTTGTTTTGGTTGGCACGCAAGACCAGGTGACGAGCGCTTTCAAGGCGGCGGGTTGGTTGCCGGCCGACAAGACGAATACCGATGCGGTCGTCAGCGCGCTGATGGCGACCCTTCAAAAGAATGTTTATGTCACAGTGCCGATGAGCATCCTCTATCTGTTTGGGCGGCCGCAGGACTTCGGCTACGAGCGCGCGGAAGCCGTGATGGTGGCCGCGCAACGCAATCACTTCCGCATCTGGCAGGCCGCCTACAAGACCCCACAGAACCAGCCGATCTGGGCAGGAGCCGGCACCCACGACATTGGCATCGAGAAGGATCAACGCTCGGCCAACGCCATCACGCACAAGATCGATCAGGACGTCGACAACGAGCGCGACTTTATCGGTGCGACCCTGCAGCAGGCCGGGCAGGTTCAGGCCATGTCGTACATGATGCGGTCGAAGCCCATCAAATCGACGAAGACGGCCACCGGCGGCAGCATTCAGTCGGACGGTCGCGTGCTGGTGATTGTGCTGAAAGGCGCGGCAAAATAGCCGGCAGGAGACGACTATGTGCCCGGTGGAAGATCCCCCGAAGACCACAACGCATTTCGAATGTGTCAGCCCGATTTTTTCAGTCGCCGATTTGCAAGCCAGCTTGAAGTACTACGTCGAGGTCCTGGGATTCAAGGTGAACTGGGAAACGCCGGGCTTCGCGGAGGTTTCGCGCGGCCGTTGCGGCATCATGCTGGCTGAAGGCGAGCAGGGACATCCCGGAACCTGGGTCTGGGTGGGCATTGGCGATGCCGACCTGCTGTACGCCGAATATCTCGTCAAGGGCGCCAGGATTCGTCACCCTCCCAACAACTATGAGTGGGCGTACGAGCTACAGGTCTATGATCTCGACAACAACGTGTTGCGCTTGGGCTCACACAATAAGAAGGATAAGCCGCTGGGCACATGGCTCGACATGAACGGGGTTGAGTGGAAGCGTGTCGACGACAAGTGGGTGCGCGCCGACCCCGCGCAAACTTCATCCTGACGGGCTACAGATAGCTTAGCCACGGGTCGCTGCGGCGCTGCTTCAATCGCGAATACCACAGACATAGCGGATACAACGAAATCACCACGATCGCCCAGACCAGATAAATTGCCGGCAGCGAGTAGCCCCAACCAGGCGGAAACGTGACCGGGAAGTCGGCCAGCGTTGGCGACTGGAACATCCAGTAGATATGCCCGTAGCGCGCGAAGCACAAAGCCACGGCAATCAGGTGAATCAGCGGGATGTGCAGCACGTAGTAGAACATTGGCACCCGGCCGAAGACCAGCACAGGCCGCATCAGATGCGGCGTTCCGCGATCGACGATCCCAAGAAATATTAGCGCTGGCCCGAGCGTCATCAGCAGGAAGAGCAGGGAAGGCGGATACTTCGTGGTGTTCAGGAACGAGAGCACCGTGAAGGCCGCAGATTTTTGCACGCTCCAACGATTCGGATCGCCGTAAACGTTGATCCAGCGCAGTACGGGAAACGCGATCGTCAGCAAGATTCCCAGGCGAAGCAGAAACGCCCGGCGGCGCTCGCACGGCCAACGATAGATGCTCCCCAGGCCATACCCGGCCGCGGTCACGCCGATCCAAGGAATGATGGGATAGACCATGAAGACCTGATGCTGCGGAGTGTTCAGCAGAAATCCCGGTTGGTGAAGCACGATGAAGATGGGGTTAGTTGACTGAATCTTGTCCAGCAGATTGTGCGTCAGGATCATCACTGTGCCGATGGCTATCACCAGCCAATCAGGAAGAAAAACCAGCGCCGACAGCGCGATCATCGAGCATCCCAGCGCGCACAAGATGAAGATCATGGTGACGTGATAATCGACGTTGAACTGGAATCCCAGGCAGCGCAGTGGCACCAGTTCAACGAAGATCAGCCACAATCCGCGCGTGAACAGAAACCACGAGAGCTCGCGCTTCGACTTGCGGCCGAGCGCAAGATAGGCGCCGGTTCCGGTGAGCAGAAAGAAGACCGGCGCGCAGAAGTGCGTGATCCAGCGGGTGAAGAACAGCGGGACCGTGGTGACGTCGAGGTTGACCGGATTGATGCCCGGATACCCGAGGTAATCACGGACGTGGTCCAGCGCCATCAGTACCATCACCGTGCCGCGCAGCAGGTCGACTGATTCGAGGCGCGGACGCTGGGCCGAGACCGTCATCGGTCGCGTAGTTTAGCAGACCTTGAATCTTATGGAGCACGGCAAGGAGCCTGCTTGTGACAAAATGCTTGCATGGCCGGTCCGCTAGCGCCCACCCCAGAATTGTTATACGGCACTGCCTGGAAGAAAGACCCGACCGCTTCGCTCACAGAGTTGGCGGTGTACACGGGTTTCCGGGGAATCGACACAGCCAATCAGCTGCGCCACTATCACGAGGCGGGCGTGGGCGAGGGACTCGACGCCGCTTATCGCGCCGGGGTGGTGCAGCGCGGCGATCTCTTCCTGCAAACCAAGTTCACCTACGTTAACGGCCAGGATCATCGCCTGCCCTACGATCCCGCCGCGACATTGTCCGTACAGGTAGCGCAGTCGATGGCGAGTTCGCTGGAGCACCTTAAGACAAATTACGTCGACAGCCTTCTATTACATGGGCCGGCGATGCGCCAGGGCTGGAGCCGGGATGACGCCGAGGTGTGGGAGGCGATGCGCAAGGAACGTGATGCAGGCCGGACGCGAATGCTTGGCGTGAGCAACGTCGGATTGCATCATCTTGAACACATGTTGCAGGTGCACGGGCAGGTTCCGGCCTTCGTGCAGAACCGCGTCTTTGCCGTGACCGGATGGGACCGCGACGTCCGAGATTTCTGCCGCCAGCACGGCATCGGCTACCAGGGATTTTCGCTGCTGACCGCGAACGTTGAGGTGCTTCAGCATCCGGTGGTAACGGAGCCGGCGGCCAAACTGGGAGCGACTCCGGCGCAGGTCATCTTCGCATTCGCGCGCGCGATTGGCATACTCCCACTTACGGGTACCACAAACAAAGACCACATGCAGCAGGACTTGGCTAGCGCGCGATTGGAGCTGCCGGAGAAAGTAGTTCAGCGTATCGAGCGGATTGCGGGCTAAGTGAGGCCGACCGTTGCTGACCGCTGGCGATCCTCGATGCAGGGAAGCAGAACGCGGAAGGTTGTGCCTCGTCCATTGCCATTGTTGTGCGATGCCACCTGAATCTTGCCGCCGTGGCGCTCGACGATTTCCTTTGAGACCCAAAGCCCCAGCCCGGTCCCGACGTCTTTCTTGGTCGTGAAGAACGGTTCGAAGATGCGCTCCAGATGCTCGGGCGGGATACCGTGACCGTCGTCCTCGACGCGAAGGAGGACGGCCGTGTTCGACAAATTATTGTCGTCGTCGACACAGGTGACGCTGACCGAGAGCTTGCCGCCTTTGTCGACGGCATCCGCGGCGTTGGAGATGAGGTTCGCGATCACCTGCTGCAGCTCCCCGGGCCAACCTTGCATGGCTGGACACGGCTGCGAGTGATACTCCACCTGAATGTTCTTGCTCTTGAATTTGTTGCTGAACAGTCGCAGCACTGTCTCCACCAGAACCGGCACATCCAGCTTGGCCGGGGTGGTGGTCTCACGGTAGAAGCCCAGCGTCTGACGGGTCACGTGCGAGACGCGCTTCAATTCCTGCTCGGCCAATTCCAGGTCGTTGACCGCGTCAGCGGGGAGTCCGGGGCGCATGCGCGCAAGAAAGACCAGGTTGTTAACGGCCTCGAGAGGATTGTTGATCTCGTGCGAGACAGTCGCTGCCAGGCGTGCGGCGGCCGCGATCTTCTCCGTCTTGCGCATGATCTCCTGTGACTTACGCTCGGAGGTCGCATCGCGAAAGACGAGCACGACGCCGACCAACTGCCCGCGGTCGTCGCGGATGGGCGCCGCGCTGTCCTCGATGGCAACCAGCGAGCCGTCGCGATGCTTTAGCACGGTGTGGTTCGCTAATCCTACGACCTCGCCCAGTTGCATGACCTTAGCGACGGGATTGTCCACCGGGCGAAGGCTAACCTCGTTGAAGATCGGGAAAACGTCCGCGATAGGTTTGCCCGTGCACTCCGAAGAGGTTCTGCCCGTCAGCCGCTCGGCGACTGGATTGATGAAGGTGACCATGCCCTTCGGGTCGGTGGCAATCACTCCGTCCCCGATGCTGGTGAGCGTGACCCGGAACCACTGCTCGCGCTCCTTGATCTGCGCCGCATGTTTCTCGCGCAGGCTGATCTCCTGAAGGATGAAGTAGGCCAGAAGGATGAGCCCGAGCGCAGCAATGATAGTCGCGGCGTAGATGCAGAAGACGGTCAGCCGCACGCTGCGGAGATAAGCCGCGGTTCGCGCGACCTGCAGCGAGGTTTCTTCCTGCTGCATGCTGGCGACCAAGCCACGGATGCGGTCCATGGTCTGTCGCCCCGTGTCGCTCAAGACCAGCGCGCGCGCTTCATCGAGCTGGCCGGACTGGTACAGGGAAATTGTTTCGCGCAGCTCATCCAGCTTTTGGTGGGCCAGCGTCTGCAGTTGCGGAACGCGTGTCTCTTGATATGGATTGTCGACGGTCAGCTCCGCCAGTTTCTGAATGGCGGGATCGATCTGCTGAATCGCAAGATCGTAGGGCGCCAGATAGCGCTGCTCGCCGGTGTACAGGAACCCGCGCTGGCCAGTCTCAGCATCCTTCAGGAGAGACTCCGTCTGCGACAGTTGCAGCAACACCTCTTCGGTGTGGCCGACCCACTGCTGGGTCTCCACCTGCGCAGCCAGTTGCCGACGGATGACAAGTCCGTTGATGGCCAGCAGCAGCAGCAAAGCCGCAAATCCGGTAATGACACTGAATCTTTTGTAAAAGGGTTGCATGCCGACGGGCTGCTAGCGATTGCCCGGGATAGTAAGAATTGTAGCTGATCTTCGGTGCCCGTCAATATCCAATCCGGCCGGGGCGGTTCATGAAGATCAACGATTACCTTGACCGAGGCGGGAAATGGCGCGAGCCGCACAACCCGCGCCAGCTGGCTTATTCCTGCGGAGGCGTCTGATCAGCCTTCTCCTTCGAGTCTTTCTCCGCAGCTTCGGCGCCCGGCATCAGGTTCTTCAGCGGCGCCTTCATCTGTTCTTCGGTCTCCGGATGCGGGAGCGGCTTGCGCGGCAGCATCAGGTCGCGCATCGCCGCGTTGTAGACAAACGTCGCCTCAACCACAGCCGCCTGCGCCAGGTCTTCCGGCGAGAGACGCTCATAGGTATCCATGTTGGAGTGGTGCGAGCGTGAGCCGTAGTCCAGCGGATCCTGGATGAACTGGAAGCCCGGGATGCCGATGGCGTCGAAGGCCTCGTGATCGGTGCCGCCGGTGTTGCGCAGCGTGATGGTGGTGACGCCGAGATCCTTGAGCGGCTCAATCCACTGCTGGAAGATGGGCCCGATGGCGGCGTTACCCTGCAAATAGATGCCACGAACCTTCCCGCTGCCGTTGTCCAGGTTGAAGTAGCCCGAGATTTTCTGCGACTCAGGCTTCAGCTCGATCGGCCCTGCAGGTTTGCGCACCCACTCCGGCAGCTTGAGCTGATCGGGCGTGGTGGAAAGCGGCACATATCCGAAGTGCTGCTTGACGTAGCCGTAGCTGCCGTACTCGCCTTCTTCTTCGCCGGTCCACAACGCAACGCGGATGGTGCGCCGCGGCTTCACCTGAAGCGCGTTCAGGATACGCATTACCTCCATCGCGACCACGGTTCCGGCGCCGTTGTCGGTCGCGCCCGTTCCCGAAGTCCACGAGTCGAGGTGGCCGCCAACCATGACGACTTCGTCCTTCAGCTTGGGATCGGTGCCAGGAATTTCGGCGACGGTGTCGAAGCCATGCTCATGATCGCCGGTAAACTTCACGTCGACATTCATTTCGATGTTGACCGGCACATTGGCCTTCAGCAGCCGATAGACGCGCCCATAATTCTCGATCGCCATGACGACGATCGGTACCGGATTCGTGCTCTCGCGTTTGTAGACCTCCCAGCCGAAGCCCGCGTTGCTGTCGTCGAAAATCGTTCCACCGGAACCACCGCCATCGCGGCCGTCGCGGCTGGGCGTAACCACGGCCAGGGCATGTTCGCTGACCAGAAACTCGCCGATTTTCTTCTTCAGCTCCAGCCGCTTCATAAAGGTCTGGAGGAAGTCGTCGTTGCTGCGCGGCTTCACTGGATACTCGGTCAGCTTCTTCAGCTCGGTATCGTCCAGCCGCGTCCATAGTGGCTTGTCCACCGGAGGCACATCGCGCATCGGACCGAGAAAGACGATCTTCCCGCTGAGCTTGCCTTTGTACTGGTCGAGATCTTTCGCGTCTTTGATGTCCATCCACACGGCCTGACCGCTCACGGAGCCGTTGGTGGAAGGCGACCACGGTGCAGCCTGCGCGATGAACACTGCGGTATCGGGCGACGTCATTCGTACCCAGGCGTTGAGCTGCTGCCAGCCGATGCCGAACTCGCCCCAGTCTTCCAGGTGCGCGTTCTTGCAACCCATTGCGGTGAACTGATCGCGCGTCCAGGCATTGGCCTTGGCAAGATTCTGCGAGCCAGTGAGACGTGGTCCGATACCGTCGTCGAGCGCCGAGGCATACTCCATGACGTGCGAGTGGCTGAGACCCTCGATCCGGATCAGTTGGTACATGTTGAGGTCGAGCGACTCGCGCTCCGGCTGAGGCAGTTCGTACGATGGCGTACCGGCAGCGGCAGAGTTGTTCTTCGATTTGTCGGCAGCGGCGACGGAAAGAGGAAGGCAGAAAGCGAGCAGTAGTGCAGCAGAACTACAAGACTTGCGAAGTCGCATCGGGAAGAGCAGCTCCAATCGGTAGAAGAGTGTAATCGGAAAGACTATCAGAAACAGACGCTCGCGAATGGCGCTTGGGACAATTCGCAGAAACGCGGTGCGCGGCGAATAATTGCGATGTTCGATTCTGAACACTCCCGTTCGCCGTCGAACAAACATGCCCTGCTGTGAAGCTTTATACATTGCTTATAAACCATTCATGACAAGCCACTTTTTGGCGATCACCGGTAAGGCTGACTGATTGCATCTTAATGCTTGAGATTGGTCCAGGAACTCATGCGTAGCCTCTATCAAGATCTGCAATATGCCGCTCGGCAAATGATGAAGTCCCCCGGCTTCGCCGTCATCGCCATTCTGACGCTGGCTATCGGCATCGGAGCCAACACGACAATCTTCTCCGTGGTGAACGGTGTGCTGCTGAATCCGTTGCCGTACCCGGAGTCGAACCGGCTGGTCACCCTCTTTCATCACAAGCAGAACTTCTCGAAGGGCTCGATCTCGTATCTGAATTTTCTTGACTGGCAGCACGACAATCGCAGCTTCGACGCTATGGTCGCCTACCGCAACTCGGGCGGCATGACCCTGACCGGTTCAGGCGAGCCGGAAAACGTCAAGAGCGAGATGGTCTCGGCGGGCTTCTTCGAGCTGATGGGAGTAAAGCCCGTGCTGGGTCGCGCCTTCACCGCAGATGAAGACCGCCTCGGCGCCGCGCCGACCGTCATGATCTCGGAAGGATTGTGGAAGCGGAAGTTTGGTTCTAGCCGCAACATTGTGGGACAAGCGATCACCCTCGACGGCCAGCCGCGCACCATCATCGGAATTGTGCCGGCGAGCTTTCTATTTGAGCAATGGAACTTCCATCCGGCCGAAGCCTACACCGCCATCGGCGAATACAGAGAGCCGCAGTTCCGCGATCGCAGCGCAGCCTGGGGCACGGACGCCATCGCACGTCTGAAGCCCGGGATGACGTTGGCCGAAGCCGCGCAGGACATGCAGGGTGTGAATCACGGCCTGGAAGCTACCTATCCCGACGTCGATAACGGAATCGCGACGACGATCGTTCCGCTGAAAGAGCAGATGGTTGGCGAGGTTCAACCGGTGCTGGTGGTGCTGATGGGGGCCGTGCTTTTCGTGCTTTTGATTGCCTGTGTGAACGTTGCCAACCTGCAACTGGCGCGATCCACAGCACGGGAGCGTGAGTTCGCCGTACGCGTTGCATTGGGTGCGCAGCAGTCGCGGCTTATCCGCCAGGTGCTGACCGAGAGTGTTGCACTGGCGCTCGTGGGCGGAGGCTTGGGCATCGTTCTTTCCTACTGGGGAGCGAAGGCTGCGGTTGCTGCCATACCGAACATGCTGCCGCGAGCGGAAAATATCGGCATCGACGGCCGTGTGTTGCTGTTCTCGCTCGTCGTGTCATTGCTGGCCGGCGTCATCTTCGGACTTGCGCCGGCCCTGCGGACCTCGCGTACCAACGTCAACAGCACGCTCAATCAGAGTGGACGCTCGTTGGTAGGTTCGCATCATCGCGCACAGGCCATCTTCGTCACCTTGGAGATGGCGATGGCGCTGGTGCTGCTTGTCGGTGCGGGGCTGATGATTCGTACCCTGGCGCAGTTGTGGAATGTCAGCCCAGGCTTCAATCCAAGAAACGTGATCACCTTCGAAGTGACGCCGTCCAGCTCGCTGGCCAGGCAGTCTCCGGACGCGATTCGGGCCGCATATCGCCAGATGTTGGCGACGCTACGTTCTGTGCCCGGCGTGGAGGAGGCATCGTTTGACTGGGGTGCGCGACCGATGATCGGCGATTGGGAAGAGACCTTCTGGATCGAAGGTGAGCCGCACGCTGAGCACGAAGCCGACCTGCCGCTTGCGCTGCGCTATGGCGTTGCGCCCGACTACCTGAAGCTGATGCAAATTCCGCTGTTGCGCGGCCGCTTCTTCACCGATGCGGACAACGAGCACTCCTCGCGTGTGGTGGTCATCGACGAGAGCTTCGCCGAACGCTATTTCCCCGGCCAGGACCCTATCGGCAAACATTTGCACTTCCTCCAAGAGAGTTCCGGCGGCCCACGCACTGACGAAATTGTCGGTGTGGCCGGCCACATCAAGCAATTCGGGCTGCAGCCGGACAAAAGCAACGTGGTCGACGTCCAGTATTATGAGCCCTTCGCGCAGAATACCGACGCGATCATGCGACGCGTAGGAGAGGGTACGGGAGCGTTTGTCCGTCTGCGGGATGGGGTTGTAGCGGAGTCGGCGTTTACCGCGATTCGACACGCGATGACCCAGCTGGACAGCCAGATGGTCGTAGACGACATGCAGCCAATGGCGAGCTTGGTGGCCGAATCCATCGAACGCCAGCGCTTCGCCATGATGTTGTTCTCCATCTTCGCCGCCGGCGCGCTGCTGCTGGCTAGCATCGGCATCTACGGCGTGCTCTCTTACATTGTGGGACAGCGCACGCGCGAGGTCGGCATCCGCATGGCCTTGGGCGCGCAGAGGGGCGACGTGGTACGAGCTGTATTGCGTGATGGCGCCGGCATGACCCTGCCGGGTATCGGTATCGGCATCCTGGTGGCCTTGGCGATGTCACGCCTTATGGCGGCCATCCTGTTCGGTATCACGCCGACCGACCTGCTGACGTTCGCATCCGTACCGGTCATCTTGTGTGTGGTGGCACTGATGGCGTGTTTGCTGCCCGCGCGACGCGCAGCCAAACTCGATCCTATGCAGGCGCTCAGGGCGGACTAACGAGATCTGTGCTCGGGAGCAAGCTTGGACGAGAGTTTCCGCGCTCCACCCAGGTCTCGAAAAGCGCGAGACCTAAGGACCCAGCAAACCACTTGTCATCCTGAGCGCACCGTCGGGCGCGGCCGTAGCCGGAGTCGAAGGACCGCTATTACCTCTAAAACTCTTTCCCTCGTGATATAAAGTTCCGCGTGCTGAGACAACACAAGCTTCAGGCCATCAGCATCGTTATCGGAGCTGGCTACGGGCTGCTGATGCGAGGCCTCCTATTCTTCCGGAACACATCGCAACATGTGAGCGCAATCTTCTGGGTAATGTCGGTCGCGTTTGTGATCGTGGTTCCATACACGATGGGCTATCTGACAGTGGCCGTACCCGCGCGCAAAGGCCGCGTTGGAATCGCCCAGCGGATATTCGCTCCCTGGCTGACTGTGTTGCTTGTGCTCGGCGGTTGCATCCTGACCGCATGGGAGGGGACGATTTGTGTCGTCATGATGGCTCCGATTGCTTTGTTGCTCGGGAGTCTCGGCGGCCTGACGGCAGCCGCACTGGTGGATCCTGCCAATCCGGCCCTCGCGATCTCATCCATGGTTTTACTGGCGCTGTTGCCCTTCGTGGTGGGTTGGACAGAAAGTAAAATCACGCTCGCACCCGACGTTCGCACCGTCGAGTCGGAGACCGTCATCCACGCTTCTCCGGAAGTTGTGTGGAGGAACATCGAGCGTGTGCCAGCGATTGTTCCAGGCGAACTGCCGAAGGCTTGGAACAGAACCATAGGATTTCCACGCCCGGTCGAAGCCACTTTAAGCCATGAAGGCGTCGGTGGGGTACGTCACGCCACGTTTTCAGGAAACGTTCTATTCATCGAGACCATCGACACATGGGAGCCCGGACGAAATCTAGGTTTTTCCATTCGCGCGGACGCCGACGATATCCCATCGACAACAATGGATGACCATGTGAGGGTTGGTGGACCATATTTCGATGTCCTGCGCGGAGAGTACGTTTTGGAGGCTGCGGGTGACGGCGCGACTCGCTTACGGCTGATCAGTCGTCACAAAGTAGCGACTGACTTCAACTGGTACGCGCACCTCTGGACTGACGCCGTCATGCGAGACGTGCAGCGAAGCATTTTGTACGTAATCAAGAATCGCTGCGAAAATTCGGCTGTTGCGAGCAATTGACGATCCTTACCGTTTTCTCTTGAAGTGAGCCGGCCGCGCCTTCTTCGGCTTCTTCAGCGCCATCCATCGGCCGAGCATTTCTTGCGAGGGTGCGAAGGCCATCAGCATCACGAATCCGCCGAGCATGACCAGCACCTCGGTCGAGCCGACGGCGGCACTGCCCGTGTTTTGCAGGTTCACGACGTCACTGTGTGCTTTGTGCCAGCCGAAGAACAGCAGCGCGGCCCCGATCAGAAATATGGCGATGCGCCAGCCAAGCTTCATCAGGATCTCCCGCGCCGCATTGTACGCCTCAAAGAATGTTGACGGCACGCGCCGCCAACAGCGCAATCACCGACAACGAGATCAGCGACTGCAGCATCATCAGCGCCTTGGCCCAGCGCGAGAGCACCGACGTATCCGTCGGCGAAAACGCGGTGCTGGTATTGAACGCCAGGAACAGGTAGTCCATGAACATGGGCGACCATCCCGCCTCCATGCATTCGGGGCGAGTCATCTGCGGGAAGAGGAACGAGCTTTGCGCCTCGGGCCGTTCGCGGCCGAGCGGGCCCCCGGCGTCGAGCTTCCAGTACCACAGGCCGAAGACCAGCACGTTGGCAAACCACAGCAGCGCCGCCGAGCGCAACAGCATGCTGGGCGGGTCTTTATGATTCGGCAGGCCCTGAATCAGCAGGCCGAGCGACCCCATCAGGGAAAGCGTAATCACGCCGAGAGCGACGAAGGTTAGGACCTTGGTGATATCGTAGCGGCCAACTCGATAGGAGAAGATGATCGGAATCAGCAGAACGAAAATCACCACGAACAGCAGCCAGCGCGGTCCCACCGAGAGCCGGTCGGGCAGCGCGTAATGGATGAGCGCGTCCGCTCCCATCGCGATGAAAGCCGGCCAGCGTGGCTCGTGCGTTTTCTGAAGCTTCATAGACAAGGAGTGCTTTGCGTATCGCACGAGGGTATCACTTCTTTCCACCGCGTTTATGAAACGTAGCGAAAGATTAACCGTTCGGCGATGAGAGAATGAAGCGTGGGATCCCTCTCGTCCAACGCAAGTTCGTGGCTAAATCCTGCCACTATCCACGTCTTGGTAGTGGTGTTCGTTGCCACGTTGGTCCGCTCTGCCATCGGCTTCGGCGAGGCGCTGGTCGCCGTGCCTCTGCTGGCACTCAGCCTCCGCCTCGAAATTGCAGCGCCGCTGGCAGTGCTGGTCTCCATCACCATCGCCCTGGTGGTCGTGGCGCAGGACTGGCGCAAGATTCACCTACGCAGCATGGGCTGGCTGATGGCGGCGACGGTGCTTGGCATCCCCCTCGGTCTGTTGCTGTTGACCAGCAGTCATCAGCGCCTGACCAAAGCGACCTTGGGCCTGGTGATCGTGGCATTTTCCGTGTACTCGCTCATAGGCGAGCGTCCGCCTGAACTGAAAGCCGATAGCATGCCCTGGCTGCTTGGCTGTGGGTTTGTCGCCGGCATCATGGGAGGCGCTTACGGCATGAACGGCCCCCCGCTTGCTGTTTACGGGTCGATGCGGCGGTGGTCGGCACAGCACTTCCGCGCGACCCTGCAAGGATACTTCCTCCCGGCCAGCGTGCTCGGAATGGCGGGGTATTGGATGAAGGGTCTTTGGACCCCGGCGGTGACGCACTACTATTTGCTGTCGCTGCTCGCCGTGGTTCCGGCGATTCCCCTGGGAAGAGTGCTGAATCATCGCATGCGTGGCGAGACATTTCTGAAATACGTCTATGCCGGGCTGGTTGTAGTGGGCGGGTTGCTGCTAGTGCAGGCGATAGGGCGCTCATAGCAAATATCTAGACAGAGTCACCACGAAACGTGAGTACGTCGGCTGTTATAGAGGTCCTTCGACTACGCGTCCGCGCGGTTCGCAAAAGATGCGAATCGCAAGAAGCAGGACGCTTGGCTCAGGATGACAATTCAAAAGGAAAGCGCGAGGTAGGTTTGGCTCACGGCGATGGCCGCGGCTCGGGTCCAAAACTCACGGCGAATAACCGACAGCTGATAACCGACGGCCGAAAAGCGAATAGCGGCATTTGTGACGTACGTCATAGCATCGCGTTTGCCGGCCACGGTATAGTGGCGCGTTCTCATAAGAGGTCGCAGTGTCTGACGGCCTCGGAAGATACACACGCTATGCCGCAGAATTACGTACCGATTTTCATCTTTGCTTTCGTCGCTTTTCTCGTCGCCGCCGGAACAGTGGCGCTATGCACGCTCATTCGGCCGAAGAACCCTTCCCCCACCAAGCTGATGCCCTACGAGTGCGGCATCACGCCCTTCGACAACGCGCGCGGTCGCTATACCGTGCGCTTTTACATCGTTGCCATTCTCTTTGTCGTCTTCGACGTGGAGACCGTCTTCCTGTTCCCATGGGCGGTACAGTTCAAGCTGCTGGGCCTATTTGGCCTGCTGGAGATGACGATTTTCCTCGGCATCCTGATTGTGGGATACATCTGGGTTTGGAAAAAGGGCGCACTGGAGTGGGTGTAGGGAAGGGCGTCATTCGCTAATCGCTTTTCGCTATCCGCCGGAATTTTCTCTGGTGTTTTGCCCGGAGCGCCCGTTCAACTCTTTGTCATCTCGTAGTGTTTCTTGCCGGCAACTTGCGCACCTCTGCAGAAAACCGCAGGGCCTACAGCCCCGTCCCGGCCTGTGCAATCACCGACTGCATCACCGGCGTCAACTGCACTACCAACTCCGCATTATAGGAGTGCGACGTGGTGTCGGCGATGACTTCCGGCGTAGCGCCGAAAATGCGAAACGCCCCCAAGGCATAGCCACGCGATTTGTAGGCCGGAGAGTCGGGCAGGACCGCGGGATCGACGTTGGTGATGATGATTGAGACCGTGTTGTCGCTGTTGCGGCGAATGTCGAAGGTCCGGAACTGCTGCGGATGATCGCGCAGCGAACAAGTCTCGACTTCCCAGAAAGCCAACGTTGGATCGCCGCTGCGGTCCGGCTGCGGCGTCACCACGTTCACATGCCGGTGTCCCGCCATCCACAAAATCAAGTTGGGATAGGTATGCAGCATGTTCAGCACGTACTCGTCGGTATACTCAGGCCCCGGCCACATGGGAAAAGGCGTGGTGTCGGTGAGGCTGTTTTGCGGCAGGATGGGTACATGCGCCGCAATGACCATCAGCTGATTCGCGGCCTGTCCGGCATCGAGTTCGCCGACCAGCCATTGATAGCGCACATCGTCCAGCGCGCCTGCCGCATAGTCGGCTTGGTCCGGCCCCTTCACCGTATCGTCGAGCACGATGAATTTGATCGGGATATCGGACTTAGGCACGAAGCTGTAGCAAGCCATACCGCTATTGAGGTTGTCCCGGCTGAAGCCGTGGCCGACCGGCTTGGTGGTGGTGTTGAAGAATTCCGTCATCCAGTTGATCGTCGTGGATTCGGTGGTCGCCAGCGAATGGCGGTTGGGGTCGGCAACAATTTTTGGCGGCGTATCGAAATTGGCCTCGGGTCCGGCGCCCCATATATCGCCATACGGGGTCAAGCCATTCAGGACTCCCATGTAGGCGCCTTTTTGTTGGATCGCCTCGGGAGGCGGAGCGCCGTCATCCGAAATGTCGAGGATGGTGTCGCCAACATGAGCGCTCTGTGTCTTGCTATCTTCGAAGGCACAGCCCATCCAGAATTGATCGTGATTGCCCATGACCTGGTACCAGGGGAGCGAAGGGTCGAGTCCGCCCGCCTGGAACGGCCGCTGGTAGTCGATGCTGGAGGCGCCCAGGTGTCCGCCCGAGCTCGGCGTGATGACCTTGCCATCGATGGTGTCGAGGAACCAGCGCAATTCGTTGTACTGCGTGTTGTTGCAGGCGTCTCCCAGTGACATCCCGAAGTCAAACGGCAGCGTTGCGTGCAGCGCATTGATGGTTTTGATGGCGGCGTCGAGAACCTGAGGCGTCGACATCAGGATCGGCGAATAGGCCGAAGACTGACCACTCGACGCCGGACCATAAGGCGCGCTCCAGCCGATGTACAGCGGTTGTGACGGCGATTCCTTGTCGGCGATGTGAATGTCGGATATCGAGAAGTAATAGAGCAAACGCGCCGCGTTGGGCGCTCCCGAGTATGCGGGCGCAAGATCCCGGCGCACGACGTGCTGCAGCGGACCGCCGATGGTCCAGGCGCTATAGCCGTATTGCGCGTAGAGCGAAACATCCCCCGGCAGCAACTGTCGGGTCGACGCCGATATCGCGACCGGGCACACCTGCTGTTGCGCGGTGGTGTAAACCTGCTTCGCAATCGGCCAGCGAACGATCTGTGGCTGGGCCGGGCTGCTTCCGCAACCGGTCAACTCCAGTGCACCAATCCCGACGCCGATGGTCTTCAATGCGCCGATGCCGGCACCGATGGTTTTCACAAAATCTCTTCTGGATAGCCCTTGCCCTTGCTTGGCCACTGATCTCCTCTGCCGTCGAAACGCCGGATGCATCGCGATGATCGAATCGGCAATTTGGTAGAGCAGTTTAGGCACCGGATTTCTTGACAAAACCTAATGAACAGTCGGTTTTGGAATCTTGGTGACCAGGACCGCAATGGCCTACCCGCTGCAACAACAACGTGCCTGCCGCCTAACCTCCCGCGAAAGTTGCAGTTCTGCGCACCAATGTGACCGACATCACATGACCAAGTGACTCGCGTACAAGAATTGGACACCCTTCCACTGCTACAACTGGAACTTGCAATGGGGTAGCAGTTCCTAGTGAAGAAATGACCATGTCAGAGGAAACGAAAGAGCCTAATCCGGTCTCGGTCGAAAACTCCGCCCCAGCAAGTTCAAGCTCGGCGATTGTCGCCGCTGCCGAGGCAAAAGCAGCCAATCCCGGACCACCCAGCGACAGCAGACCCATTGAAGCGGCCGCACCTCCTTTGACCGGCGAAAAGCCGGCCGCGGCCGCCAAGGCGCCTGTCGCTGCTGAAAAATCGGCAGCACCGGCTGCAACGAAACCGGTAGTTCCGGCCGCCGCGAAACCTGCGGCCGCTGAACCGGCAAAGCCTGCTCCACCGAAACCCGAAGCTCCCAAGCCGGAGCCGTGGAATTGCGACCTGGTCTGCAGCCTGAAGGCGCAATACGGCTCCGGCATCCGCGAAGCCAGCACCTACGCCAGGCAGAACTGCCTGGTGGTCGACAACTCCATCGCGTTGGAAATTCTGCTGCGCCTGCGCGATGACGAAACTTTCAACTATTGCGTGGACATCACAGCCGTTCACTATCCCAAGCGCGAGGTGCAGTTCGACATCGTCTACATCCTGTATTCGTTCCACAAGAACGAGCGCCTGCGTATCAAGACGCAAGTAAGAGACGGTGAGCACGTGCGCAGCGTGGTCGCGATCTGGTCGACGGCTGACTGGCTGGAGCGCGAGGTCTTCGACATGTTCGGCATCGTCTTCGACGAACACCCCGAGCTCAAGCGCATCCTGATGCCTGACGACTGGCAGGGCCATCCGCTGCGCAAGGACTACGGCGTCCTGCAGCAGGACACCGAGTGGGTGAAGAACAACATCGGCATCGAGAGCGGGCAATGAGAGAGCTGATTCAATCCGATTACAAGCACGCCAAGAACTCAGAGAGCGGCGCCGGCGTCGTCGACTATCTCCCACCTCAATCCGCTCAAAATCGGAGCGGTTCGGGGACCCCGGACTATCTCGATCTCGATACCAAAGATCAGACCTTCCTTGATTCAACGGAAATGGTCCTCAACATGGGCCCACAGCATCCCTCGACGCACGGAGTGCTGCGCGTCATCCTCAAGCTTGACGGCGAAAAAGTTCTAGGCACTGAGTGCGTCATCGGCTACCTGCATCGTGGCGTGGAGAAGATCGCCGAGAACCGTACCTACGCGATGTTCAATCCCTACGTCGATCGCATGGACTACGTTGCCGCGGTCTCGAATGGGCTGGGCTACTGCGAGACGGTCGAGAAGCTCATCAACGCCGAAGTGCCGGCGCGGGCGCAGTACATTCGCGTGATTTTGACGGAACTCTGCCGCATCGCTAGTCACCAGGTTTGGCTGGGAACTCACGCTCTCGACATCGGCGCGTTGACGCCGCTGTTCTATTGCTTCCGCGATCGTGAAGCCATCCTCGGAATTTTCGAGAAGTATTGTGGCGCGCGCCTGACGACCCACGCCTTTCGCATCGGCGGCTGCATTTACGAGACCTACGAGGGCTTCGAGAAAGAGTGCACGGATTGTTGTGACACCTTCCTCCCCAAGCTTGACGAGTACGAAGAGCTGCTGACCACGAACCGCATCTGGGTGAAGCGCACCAAAGGCGTCGGCATTTTGAACGCCGAAGATTGCATCGCGCTGGGGGTAACCGGGCCAGTTCTCCGGGCCAGCGGAGTGAA
>DATHQX010000203.1:0-6540 GCA_035482295.1 Verrucomicrobiia bacterium | reverse complement strand
TTGAAGCTTCTATTCCTTAGCAAAAGAATTAGGGCGTAGCCGATCATCAGCACTGCCACAACCGTAAGCCCCACCTGCGTTTTTGCGGATGTTATGAAGGCATATAGTGCGGGAGATTTGGTCTGAATATAGTCAAGAGCTTGAAACACATTCAGAATGTGCGAAGACCAACCAATAGCCAGCATCACCGCACCGCCAATGAGCAACAAAATGCTGGTCGACCTATCGGACATTGCATGTCTCCCGCGTCATCATAACCGTCCCTTGCTTTATTTCTGCCTTCCTTTTCTCCGCAGTTCAAATGTGGCATTTCAAGCATATCTGCGTAAAGTACATTTATGCCTCCGAAGCGGGAAGCTCGCAAAGTCTTCTCGGCACGGGCCTTACAGATAAGTCTTGCAAGAAACAGTCTTAGAAAACAGTTGCCGAGTGCGCCGGGACGCTACAAATCGACGAGCTTCGGAGAACTCGCTGGTGCCCCAGGTTCGGCCTTCTTTTGGCCTAACCTGGGGTTCGCCAGACCCACGTTAACGCCCAACTTCAGGACGTGAACGTGGGGCACCACTTTCCACCGTTGGTTCAGAGCGTTTCCATCAGGCCGACTTGGCCAGCAGTGCGCGCTCTTGTTCGGCGAGGACGTCTTTCCAGACCTTCAGTCCTTCCGCATCGAGGGCAGGCTTCCTGGGCGGAAACTCCCATAGATCGGGCGGCGGCGGGAAGACATCCTCTGGCGCAGCTTCGAGATCGACGTTCTTCGGCAGACCGAACTCGGCTTCGAGGCCGGGATAGTGATCGACGCGCCTCTCGTCGTAGTCCTGGATGGCGAAGTGGCTGGATACTCCCCACGCGGGCAAGCGCACATTGTTGGCCGCCTGCTGCAATCCATAGAGAATAAGGCCGCCGCGCTTGGGATCGAGGGTGGCGGCGGCGAGCGCCTCCAGAACGTTGGTGATGGCGGCTTGCACGGCGTACATATCTTCCAGCGGCGGCAGATCCAGACGCCACGGCTTCCTTTCCGACCGCGCTTTGGCCATGGCGAGCCGGCGCGCAAGTGTGCGCACGTGGTAATAGCAGTAATCCCGTCCCTTCATGGAGGGTGAACCACAGAAGATTCCGTTTTCTTTTACATGCTGGCAGTGTTTGTATGACATATAGAAGCTCCCCAAAAAAACAGTTAGCGATTGGCATCTGGCAGTTAGCCAAAGCCAAAGGAATAAGACCGTGGGCTCGAAATACGAGCTCATGAAAGAAGTGAAAAGTGTTTCGGACCACAGGTGATCGTTCGTCCGGAGACGAACGGCGAAGTAGATTCGCATGCAGAATGCACGTGTCGTGATCTCCTGTAACAACGGCGCGTCGCTGCGAAAAGCAGGACCACGCCGGCCGACACGTCACCTGAATTTAGATTACGAGTTCAAGCACACCGATACGAGCAAATCAAGCACTTCGAAGACACGGAGGTAACATCTGTTCCCATAATGAAACAGATGAAACGTGCTGGCGCCTCCGGTTCCGCCGTCGTTTGGACTAATCCGGGGTCGATCAATCCCGGCCAGGCCCGTCTCTTATGAAATTGAAAGGCCCCCAGCGTCTCTCCTCCGGCTCAACCACCCCGATCAGCCGTCGTTGGGATGACAATCTGATGGACTGGCTTATGTTCGACCGAGACCTGGCTGTATAATCCCGCTGCTTTTGTCAAAGAGGCAATTTGAACTTCGAAGGAGGTTCCAGGTGAAAGGGCTAAGCAGGAAAGTTGGGCTATCTCTGGCAGTGTCGCTGGCCATGTGCGTTCTGGTTCCCTCGGCTTTCGGCCAGGGTCTGCCGTCGTTTGGAAACGTGGTGATCGTAGTAGGCGAGAACCAAAATTACAGTGCGAGCTACAACTCCAGCAACATGCCCTATCTGACGTCTCTTGCCAACGAGTATGGCCTCGGAGTGAACTACTACTCGGACACGCATCCGTCGATCGGTAACTATCTCAACTTAGCTACCGGGAATATTCTCACCGACGACGACAGCAGAACCCCGCAGAACTTTCCGGTATCGCTCAATAATATTGCGCTGGAGGTGCAAAACGCGGGTGGTACATGGAAGGACTACGTCGAGAACCTCCCTACCAACGCGACTTGCAAGGGGATGCATCCGGGAGCGTATTACGTCCGCCACGATCCGCTGGAATACATGAGCACCATCAACACGGAAAGAACTCACTATGTGTGTTTCGCTCAGTTCGCCAACGATCTGCTCAGGCACCAGTTGCCCAATCTCTCGTGGATGGTGCCAAATGGATGCGATGACGCGCACGATTGCTCTATCCAAACCTTCGACAATTGGCTGAGAACTGAAGTCGGGCTCTTACTTACGACCTCTTACTTTAAGCCCGGGGGCACGGGATTACTGATCATCGTTTTCGACGAAAACGCCGACGACGGCAGCCCGGATTGCGAGACCACGACTGAAGGACAAGGTTGCGGCGGGCAGGTGGAACTGGTCGTGATAAGCCCGTACAGCAAGCGGGGATACCAGTCGCATGGCGGCGACACGCGGAATTACAACAGCAGCTACGATGAAGGCGACATCCTGCGCCTGATGGCGGAAGGACTTGGCCTGCCGACGTCCAATCTTGGCTGGGCTGCCAATGGGTTGCCGATGGCCGATTTCTTCTCCACCACAAACGAACACTAACGATCCTGCTGGTGCCCCAGGTTCGGCCTTCTTCTGGCCTAACCCGGGGTCGCAGGATTCCGGCCCATCAAGTTGAAGCGAAGTCCCCAGCGGCTAAAGCCGTAATCAACTTGCGGAACTTACGGACGGCCTGAAGGCCGTCCCCTTCAAAGAATCCCTGGCAGATACTTCTTGTTTGGTCTCTACACCGGCCAGAACTTGTGTTTCTTCGGATTAGTGGATTTGGGGACGTTGGTGTCGGGGTCTTGCTTGGCCTCGTGGGTTTTGTCGGTAGCGTCCACCGAGAACAGCATGTACTTATCGAAGGTGTGCTTGCGGTAGTAACGCTGGCCGCGGAAGTGCATGTAGACTTCGGCGCTCTGCGGCAGCCAGAACTCCAGCGATTTTTTGTGGAGCTGCACCGGCGCATATTCGGTGACGACGTGCTCGGCCTGGAGATCGATCTGCGGCATCGGTCTCACCATGTCGGAGACGATACGTACGATCTGAAACTTGTCGGCGGTAATCCAGGCGCGGCCTTTCAGGCTGACGGGAAAGCGAAGAGTACCGACCAGGTAGGCCTGCATGTGGTTAGCGCGGTCATCGCGCTGCTGGAAGCGCACCAGCCAGGTGGGCTTGCCGTGCCATTCTCCCAGGCCTTCGCAGGTCATCTTAAAAGCGTCGCGCATGGTGGGATGGAAGACCAGGGCTAGCGCCGCAAAACCGTTGTCGACGATGCGATCAGGCAACGTGGCGACGTCATAGCGCTGGGTGCGGTATTCGTCCACCAGGACGACGTCAGGCTTTTGCGAGATGGCCGCGGCGTAGTCGAACTTGAAGCTTTCGTCGTAGCTGGAGTTCCCCGCTTCGTCGAGCCGCTGATACTCGATGTTCTCGATGGCTGCGAATTTCTCCACGTTCGTCACCAGCTCCTCGACGCTGGCGCCGGCCCCCTGGATGACTTGATCGGAGGGGCAGCTGAGTCCGCTGACCACCGGAGGCATGTTGCGATCGACGTTGGCGGGCAGCCAGGATATGGCAGGCAGATCGGCTTTGGCGGAGGTGAGCACGTCGGTCGAGACCTGGAAGCTGGCGGCCTGTTCGATGGCGGCGTTCGCCTGATCGCTGGACTTGCCTTTGTATTCCTCCAACGTCTTCAGCAGGGCTTGAGCGTGGGGCGCTGCGGGGCTCTTGGGATGCGCGCTGAGGAAAGTACGCAGCGCGTCGGCCGCCTCGGCGTTTTTGTGCACAGCTGCCAAGGCTTGTGCGAGGGGCAGCTGGGCGACGCTGCCATCGGCTTCGCCGTGTTCGATCGCCAGCAGCGCCTGCCGGCGGGCGTTGTCGTAGTCCTGCTGTTGGAGGTAGGCATCGGCAAGCAGATCGTGTGCGACCCAGTTGGTGGAATCATCGGCGACGGCCTGCTCCAGGGTGGTAGCGGCATCCTGGTAGTGCGCCTGGAGAAGCTGGATGCGGCCCAACAGAGTGAGCGCGCGGCTGTCGTGAGGATTCAGCGCGATGGCCTGACGCAACGTGGCTTGTGCCTGCTCGTAGTCGTGCTTGGCAAAGTAGGTGTAGCCGAGAAGGAACTTCACGTGCGGGTTCGAAGGCCAGGTCTTGTCGGCTTCCTCCAGACGCTTCTCGGCGTCCTTCAGGTCACCGGAATTCAATGAGCGGACGGCCTTGTTGGTCTCATGGAGCAGCTTGGGCGGCTGAGCAGCGTCGCCGGCATCGAGGCGGACGGAAGGGTCGCGCTTGAGGACAACCTTGATGTCGAGGATCGTGATGCTGGCGATGTCGACTGCGGTGCGGCCGGTGAGATAGCCCAGCGCGCTGGCCTCGATGTCGTACTGGCCGAAGAGCTGGTCGTCGAAGGTGGTCTGCGAAGCGCCGGCGGTGGTCTGCCAGTCGGTGGTGTCCTGCAGGCGGCTGTGCAGTTTGACCAGCGCCTGTCGCTCGAGGGGCTTGCCATCGTCGTCAACCACGGAAATCCGCAGCGTGGTGCCCTGATGACCCTTCAACGTTTCCGAGGGGTCAGGAGCTTTGGCGGCAGCGGTGTCGGAGCTTTGCGCCAGCGCCACGGCCGGCAGAAACGAGGCGGCTAACAGTGCGGATGCGAACAGGGGAAAAAAGCTGTTCACAGGATTGCGAAGTCCAGCAGGCATACCCGTACCCCGAGAATGTTTTGCTTTCGTTTGTATCATCTTGCTGAAATGCGGTAGGTGAGTCAGACAAAAAGTGCGACTCGCGAGTATTTATCTGCAGCTCGCAATTGTCAATATAGAAGGGCCGGAAAACGAATATTCGGGTCGACATGTGGGATCGGACTGTTCCGAAATGGACAGCACAGTTCGCAGGATCAGCGCGAGGAAGAACGCGAGCGACGGATGCGGCCGTCTAAGGTGGAAGGGGGGAGAATCGGTCGGAAGCGGCTATCCATGCGGGGTTGATGGTCACCGGGCGCGACTGCTTCATCATAATGGAATCGATTTTCATTCTGGTAAAACGGGACGGTTTGGAGCGGGAAAATCGCGTACGGCCTTGTTCGTTCTGATATCCTGAATCTCTGTGGTGATCAAGGTTTTGTTTCCGGTTCTGGTGCTGTGCACCATAGCCGTCGTCGCCGTGGTTCTGGCGATCCACTTCCGGGTGAAGAAGCATTTGCGCGGAGAAGCGGCGGCGACCGCCGAAACGGTTGAAGCCGGTTCGCGAGAGGAGCCCGAAGCTCCTGCCGCCGAGGAAGCGAAGAAGAATAGTTCTACTTAACCCGTCATCATAGCGAGGTCGAAAATGTCGAAGGCACTTCTGGAAACGAATGCGGCAGAGCAGCCGCTCAGTCTTATTAAGCAGACAGGAATTGTTATTTGCGCCAGCGCAGTGATTGCCGTTTGCGCGCGGCTGACGCTGCCTTTGCCTTTTACGCCGGTTCCGTTGACCCTCGCGAATTTCGGCGTCCTGTTGGTCGGCCTTACGCTGGGAAGCCGGCGGGGATTCGCCGCAGCCGCGCTGTATCTGACCTGGGGAGCGATGGGATTGCCGGTGTTTGCCTCGGCAGGGCCGGGAAGTGTCGCACAGTTGCTGGGTCCGACAGGCGGATATTTGCTGGCCTATCCGGTCGTCGCGTTTCTGGCGGGCTGGGTTGCCGAGCATGGACAGCCGGGTTTCACACGTAATCTGTTGGGGTCGGTTGCGGCGGAGATCGTGCTGTTTGCCGCCGGCATCAGCTGGCTGGCCGTGTATACGCATAACTGGCGGCAGGCGGCGTTCTTCGGGCTGTATCCGTTCGTGTTCGCCGAGGTGTCGAAGGTAATGGTCGCGGCTGCCGGAGCGAAGCGGTTGCGGCGCAGCTTCTAAGATCGGATTGCGACGGCAACGGGCAAGCGGTAATCTCAGGTTCAGAGTCTCTCAGGTACTCGCATTTCTATGACTGGCAATTCCGGCGAAAATACACGCGAGATCAAGGTCGCGCACAGTCCCGACTCAGATGACGCATTCATGTTCTATGGCATGGCGACGAACAAGATTCGCGTGCCCGGGGTGAAGTTTACTCACACGCTTTGCGACATTGAGACGCTCAATCGCAAGGCGTTGGAAGGCTTCTATCACATCACGGCCATCTCCTTTCACGCCTATCCGTACATCCAGGATAAGTACGCGCTGATGCCCAGCGGCGGCAGCGTCGGCGAAGGCTACGGCCCGATGATCGTGGCTTCGCGCAATATTCCGGTGGAAGAGATCTCCAGCTGCAAGATCGCGGTGCCGGGCACGATGACCACCGCGTATCTGACGCTGAAACTGTTCGCGCCGGATGCACAGACCGAAGTCGTGCCCTTCGATGAGATCATTCCTCGCGTACTCGAGGGGAAATACGAGGCAGGC
>DATHQX010000202.1:0-10299 GCA_035482295.1 Verrucomicrobiia bacterium | reverse complement strand
TAGCGTCTGAGGTAGGCATGCCCCGGTTGCCTCAGTGGCTAAAGCCAACCTCGCTGCTTACACATGGCTGCACCGCTGAAGCGGTGCTCCACCCAAAGGCTGATGCAAAAAAAAAGGGCACAGTCTCAAGACTGTGCCTTCTGATATACGCGGAAAATGCCGGGGTGCCCCAGGTTCGCGTCCTGCTGTTGGGCGCTAACCTGGGTCCGCATCACCGTTACTTCACCGCCGCCGGTTCACCAACCCGCTTGGCCACTTTGAACGTCAGCTTATGCTCCCGCTTGTCGGCATCGACCACCAGGTGATCGCCGTGCAACACTTCGCCGTCGAGGATCTTCAGCGCCAGCGGATCCTGAATCAGCCGCTGGATCGCCCGCTTCAACGGACGCGCGCCATAATTCGGATCGTAGCCTTCGGTGAAGACCAGCTCACGCGCCGCCGGCGTCATCTCCAGCGAGATCTTGCGATCGGCCAGCAGCTTCCGCAAATCTTCCAGCCTCAGCTCGACAATCTTCGACAGCTGCTCCTTGCCCAGCGGGTTGAAGATCAGGATGTCGTCCACGCGGTTGAGGAACTCTGGCTTGAAGCTGGCCCGTAGCGCCTCCATCACCATCTTGTGCGCCTCGGCGATCTTGTCCGGCGAACTCAAATCGATCAGATAACTCGAGCCGATGTTCGACGTCATGATGATGATCGTGTTCTTGAAGTCCACAATGCGGCCTTTACCGTCGGTCAGCCGGCCGTCGTCCATGATCTGCAGGAAGACGTTGAAGACCTCGGGATGCGCCTTTTCGATTTCGTCGAACAGCACCACCGAGTACGGACGCCGCCGCACCGCTTCGGTCAGCTGCCCACCCTCTTCGTAGCCCACATATCCCGGAGGCGCGCCAATCAAACGCGACACCGCATGCCGCTCACCGTATTCCGACATGTCGATGCGAATCATTGCGTGCTCATCGTCGAACAAGAATTCCGCCAGCGCGCGCGCCAGTTCCGTCTTGCCGACGCCGGTCGGACCCAGGAAGATGAACGAGCCGATCGGCCGCCGCGGATCGCTCAATCCCGCACGCGAACGCCGAATCGCATTCGACACGTGCGTCACCGCTTCGTCCTGCCCGATCACGCGCTGCTTCAGCCGCTCTTCCATCGTGACCAGCTTCTTCACTTCGCCTTCCAGCATCTTCGACACCGGAATGCCGGTCCAGCGGCTGACGATCTTGGCGACGTCTTCCTCGTCGACCTCTTCCTTCAGCATGCGCGCCTGCTTGCCATCCATCTGCGCGCTGAGCTTGGTGACCTCGGCCTCAAGCTGCGGAATCTCGCCGTACTGCAACTCCGCGGCGCGATTGTAATCACCCTTGCGCGTCGCCTCCTGCTGCTCGACCTTCAGCTGCTCGATCCGCTCCTTGGTCTCGCGCACCTTGGCAATCGCTTCTTTCTCCTGCTTCCAGCGCGCCTTCAGAGCGTTGGACTCTTCCTTAATGTGCGCCAGCTCTTTTTCCAGCACGCCGAGCCGCTCGCGCGAGTTAGCATCGTCTTCGCGCTTCAGCGCCTGTCGCTCGATCTCCAGTTGCGTAGCGCGACGCTCGAGCTGGTCGATCTCCGTGGGCATCGAGTCAATCTGGATGCGCAGCGAAGCCGCGGCTTCGTCGATCAGGTCGATCGCCTTATCCGGCAGAAACCGATCGGAGATGTAGCGATGCGACAGCGTCGCGGCCGCCACAATCGCCGAGTCCTTGATGCGCACCCCGTGATGCACCTCGTATTTCTCGCGCAGCCCGCGCAAGATGGCGATGGTGTCCTCGACGTTCGGCTCGCCCACAAAGACGATCTGGAAGCGCCGCTCCAGGGCGGCGTCCTTCTCGATGTACTTGCGATATTCGTTCAGCGTGGTCGCGCCAATCGCGCGCAGTTCGCCGCGAGCCAGCGCCGGTTTCAGCATGTTCGAAGCGTCAATGGCGCCTTCGGCCGCACCTGCGCCCACCAGCGTGTGCAGCTCGTCGATGAACAGAATGATCCGTCCCTGCGATTGCTCGATCTCTTTCAGCACAGCCCTCAAGCGATCTTCGAACTCGCCGCGATATTTCGCGCCGGCGAGCATCCCGCCCAGATCCAGCGAGACGACACGCTTGTTCTTCAACTGCTCGGGCACGTCGCCCGAGACAATGCGCTGCGCCAGTCCCTCGACGATAGCGGTCTTGCCAACGCCGGGCTCGCCGATCAGCACCGGATTATTTTTCGTGCGGCGCGACAGCACCTGCACCACGCGACGCACTTCCTCGTCGCGGCCAATCACCGGGTCGAGTTTGCCCGCACGCGCCAGCTCCGTAAGGTCTTTCGCATAGCGCTCCAGCGCCTGGTACTTCGCCTCCGGATTCTGGTCGGTCACTTTCTGATTGCCGCGAACTGTGGTCAGCGCGCGCAAAATGTTGTCGTAGGTCGCGCCCGCACGCGCCAGAATCTCCTGCGCCGGATCGCGCTTCAGCTTGGTCATGCCGAGTAGCATGTGCTCGGTGGACACGTACTCGTCCTTAAAATTCGACGCCTCTTTGAAGGCGTTCTCCAGCATCTTCGAGCTGGCGTCGGAGAGATGCGCCTGGGTGGCGCCGCTGCCGGAAACTTTCGGCAGCTTCTCGATCTCGCGCATCGCCTCGCTCTGCACGGCAGATGCGTGCGCGCCTACGCGCTCCAGCACCGGCGGCACAATGCCTTCTGCGTCTTCCACCAGCGCAGCCAGAATGTGTACCGGCTGCACCTCGGGATTGCCGTGCTCCGAGGCGAGATCGTTCGCCCGCTGCATCGCCTCCTGGGCCTTAACAGTTAATTTGTCCCATCTGATAGCCATGGTTTCTTTCCCCAAATCCAAAATGCCGGTTGTGCCGGCTTGGGTGGAGCACGCCTTCCGGCGTGCAGATCAGAGATGCTTATGATGTGGCTCTAGCCACTGAGGTCCGCGCCATAAGATTACCTCAGCGGCTGAAGCCGAGGTCTTACTTTTGCGCGCAAATGCACGCCTGAAGGCGTGCTCCACCCGAAGTTCTTTTGCAATGAATAGTGGCCAGCGGTTTGGATTCGCGGCGGCAAGTAGCGGCTTGCCATCCGCATGTTTACTGCTCCCTGGGCCTCTCTCGCCGGCCAGTGCGAGATCCTCTCTGGCCACTATTCACTGCTTTCGCCCTCCGGGGAAATTCCTTTTGGTAAACAAAAGGGAGGCAATTTGACTCGCCTCCCTTCCGAACTCCCCAGTTCGTCTCCCTCCAGGAATTGCCCCGGAGAGCGAAACTGTTGCCAGCCCGTCAGCGCCAGCAAGGAAACCGGCGACTGACGGCTGGCTACTGCCTTACGCCACCTGAGCCTTGGCCTCGGCCTTCTGGCCTTCCACCGGCTTCGCTGTGCCGATGTTGACCTTGATCTGCTTGGGCTTCGCTTCCTGCCGCTTCGCCAACCGAATCTTCAAGACGCCCTGCTCGTAGTCGGCCTTGATGTCCTCGGTGTTCACCGTGGTCGGCAAAGTAAAGGAACGGGTGAAGCTGCCGTAACGGCGCTCGACGCGATGGAAGTTCTCTTCCTTCTCTTCCTTTTCGAACTTCCGCTCACCGCTGACAGTCAAAGTGTTGTTCTCGACCTTGATGTCCAGGTCCTTCTCGGCGACGCCCGCGACCTCGAGCTTCAACTGAACGCTGTGCTCGTCCTCGTAGACATCCACCGGGGGTACGAAGGCCCCTGCGGTCAGCGACTCTTCGCGTCCACCAAACTGCGCGTCGAACAGACGGTTCATCCGGTGCTGCAGCGAGTTCAGGTCGCGGTACGGGTTCCAACGGGTCAATACGGTCATGATCTCCAAATCCTCCGAAACGTTCGCGATCGATGAGTACTGGGTCTGTACTTAATATCGTTCGCGCTATACCAACTTAGACGCTGATATTAGTCGAAAGGAAGCAAAAAATTTGAGTTACTTAGTATCAGATACTTAGGAGGATGAATGGGCGGCGTCTGTCCAAGCTAAATATTTTATTTTCATGTTGTTAGAAGGAATTCTGGCCTGGACAAACTGCGAAGGGTCAGAAGGAACGGCAGCTCTGGCTCAGAAAACACGAAACCCAGCCGCTTGGGCTGGGTCAAGTTCATCTCTCAATCTCTACACACATTTTAGCATTTAGAGGGGCCAAAAGCGCAGAAAGTCAGAGAACTATATCTCCCGTATCGCCATGCAATTACGGCTTAGTGTTGCATTTCGCAATATTGACATGTAAGAGATACATCGTTGGGCCGGGATTAGTCGTGCAGCTATTACAAATTACGCTTCGACCTTGCAAATCAAGCACTTAAGGTATGCCGTCTCCGGCATGTTGATTAGAACCGGGTGATCCATAGACGCCCCGCGCTTTTCCAGCAGGCGGAGGCGGCGGCCGGCGTCGGCAGCAGCTGAGCCCAGCATCTCCAGGAACTCGGGCTCGCTGACATGGAAGGAGCAGGAGCAGCTCACTAGGATGCCGCCGGGCCGCAGCATCTTCAGCGCGCGCAGATTGAGCTCCTTGTAGCCGCGAGTCGCGGTTTCGACGGCGCGCTTGCTTTTGGCGAACGCCGGAGGGTCCAGGACGATGGTGTCGTACTGGCGGCCGGCGGTCTGGTAGTCCTTCAGCAGGTCGAAGGCGTTGGCTTCAGTCCACTCGATCTCGCCCGAGCGATGCCGCTCGCGATTGAGTTGCTCGTTCTGCTCGGCGACCTCGAGCGCGGGACGCGAGGCGTCGACGGCAGCAACGTGATCGCAAACGCGCGCCAGGTGCAGCGCGAAGCCGCCCTGGTAGGTGAAGCAGTCGAGCGCGTCTCCATGCGCATAGCGGGCTGCGGCAGCGTAGTTCTCGCGCTGATCGAGGAAGGCGCCGGTCTTCTGGCCGCCGAGGGCGTCGAAGTGGAAATGGACGCCGTTGAAAGTGAAGATTGTTTTCGACCGGTCGTGCTGATCCCGCTCTACGCCAGAAGAAGGCCGGGTGCTCCGCCGGGTGGCCCGTTCTACGCCTTCCTTTGGCGTAGGGCGGGTCTCATCTGGTCCGTGCACAATCTGCGATTCCCGCGCGGGCAACTGCTCCAGCTCGCGGATGTGCGGATCGACGCGCTCGATGAGCGTAGCGTCGGGAAAATGTTCGGCGAGTGTCGCAATGACCACTTGACGCAGGTCTTCGCGATCGAAGGCTTGGGTCACGACCTGCATCGCGAGCACATCGTTGTAGCGATCGACGATCAGGCCCGGGAGCAGGTCGGCTTCGCTGAAGATGACGCGATAGGAATCAGTGTCGCGCGTGTTGTCTTTGCGAAAACGAATCGCGGCAACGATGCGGTCGCGAATCAATGGGACGAGAGCCTGCTCGGTTATGACGTCGCTGGTGAGCAGGCGGATGGCGATCTGCGATGAGCTGCTATAAAGCGCCGAACCCAACCGGCGGCTACGAGGATCGCGAACCTCGACCAGCGAGCCCGGCGGGGCGTCGCCCGAAGCAATGTCGGAGCGATAGATCCAGAGGTGTCCGGCCTTGAGGCGCGCAGCACCGCGTTGATTGACGACGATGACGTTCATCGGAAACGTAATCTTACGCGAAGAGAACGGCGGAGAAGGCAGTCTCTACTTCTTCCCGTGTTTGCCCTTGGGCGCAGGCGGCTGCGGTGTCGGCTCCTGCGGCGGAGTCTGCGGCTGTGGTTGCGGAGCCAGTTGCACTGGCGGCTCGCTCATCACCTTTTTGAAGAATGCGTACGGCACCTTGGCCGTCAGGATGGCTTCGTTCTTGTCTTCGTGAACTTCCAGGCTATCGAAGGCGGCCTTGACGTCTTTGTCGGGACCACCGGCATCCATCGAAATCTCCAGCGATTTGAACAGCGTGAGGTAGGTTGCGACCTGGGCCGCAAATTTTTGTGCTGCCGCTTCGCTGTCGAGAATGACGTCGGCGCGCAAGTGCACTTCGTTCAGCGGACGCGCGGAAGCCACGACGACGCTGCTCCGCGGCAGGAGACCGCTCCATCCGCCGGGCACCAGCAGTTCGCCGTGATCTTCCGACGAACTTCCGCCCGCCGGCGGCCGGGCAATTGTCCACACGATGCTGCCGATGGGAACGCTGCGGTAGTACTGGCTGGTCAAATCAGGGCCGGAGAAGGGAAGCGCTGAGCCGCGATAGCGGTCAATCATGCCGTGGATGATGTCGGGGCTGTCGACGTTCGACACCGCTGCGATGTCCACACCCAACAGCGCCACGCGTACCGTGCGGCCCTCGACGGGAATCGCATATATGTCGTAGTCCTGATAGCGGTCGGTCGCCGATGCCAGCTTTTTCAGATAGGCGCTGACCTTTTCATGGTCGAAGCGGCCTTCCAGAATTTCGCTGTAGCGATTTTCGTCTTTCTTGCCGGCGCCGTAATGAATGGCGAACGCAGCTTTGTCCAGATCGCGCTCGAACTCGAAGCCCGTCTCGCGCACGAAATCTTCGTACTGCGGATCGCGTTCCTTCGGCGGAGTCTTGGTCAGCCCAGTCAGCAGACGGACGGGCTCGAAGTTGACGTAGAGAACCGCGTCGCAGTTGGGCAGCAGGCGGACCGCGTCGGGCGGCGCATGCTTACGCAGCAGTATCGCGGTGATGATGCCGCCGGCGATAACGACGATGGCAACGACAGCCCAGAGGTAGTTCCTGCGAACGCGCATCAGGATGAGCTAAATCATACGGGAAAGAGCTCACCCGCCGTCAAATGCTACTTTGACCGCGACCTCAGGGCGCGAAATAGGCCGAGATGTCTAAAATCAGTTGTGTCGCGCCCTGCGCGTAGGCGTCGATCTTTCCGTCGCCGTTAGCGAGGATGGCCATGTTCGAGGTGATCGATCCATCGCCGGCATTCAACGTCGAAACGGTCGGCTGACCTTCGCTGTCCGGCCACAGGGTGAGATAGCTCAGGGTGGGCGACGGCACTACCGTCGCATTGAACACGTAGCCGAGGGCGCCACTGGGCGGCGCGCACACGCTGCCGGCGACATTGATCGGAGGACTCAGCGTTCCACTGAACGGCTGTCCATTGCCGACTCCGCGCGAGTCGAAGACGCGACACGGTGGTGCGGGATACAGCGACAAACCGCCGGTGCCGCTCGAGGCGAAGTAGCCATTGATGTCGATCGCCAGGTTTGTGTCGTCGCTGGGGAACGCCGTGATGCTGCCGCCGGTGCCTGCCGGGACGATGGCCGCGTTTGCCACGTTGGTTCCCGTGGGATTGTTCAGCGTCGACACCGGATTCTGCGGCTGCTGACCCGTCGGCCATATCTCCAGGTATCCGAGGCGATCGCCCCCCTGAGGGTACGGAATCGCCGTGAGGTTCAACGAGTAGGCAGCCGGAGTTACACCCGATGGAATGCACGAGCTGCTCAGCACGGGAAAATCACGCGCCACTCCGCCCGACAAATTCGGAGTACCCAGGCCAGGCGGATAATTCGAACTTCGCGTGTCGGCCAGACGGCAGGGCGTCACAGGATAGAACTTCAGCGTCGAAGACGACGGCGCTGTGAAGTATCCGTCGATATCGAGCAGGAGGTTGGTCGTGTTGGCGACGTAAACGTCGACTCCCGCGCTCACGCCTGCGGGGACAATCGCCGCATTCGCCTTCACGCGTCCGTCGGAGTTCATCGTCGAGGTCACAGGCTGCGCCAGCCCTGCGGGCCAGATCGTGAGATAAGAAACGGGTCCGTTCTGCGGCACCAGGGTGACGTTGAGCGAGTAAGCGACCGCCGACGAGAGATTGGCGCAACCGTTCGTCTGCGCCAATGCAGGCAGATTGTAGGTCTGATAGCTTCCCCCCGGAATCGGGCCGCCGCTCGAACGCGTGTCGAGCAGGCGACAGGGCGTGATCGGGACAAACTGCAATCCGCTGCCAGGCTGAAAGAAGTAGGCGCTGGCGCCGAGGTTCTCGCTCATGCTGAGACTGCACGGGCCGACGCCGGTGCAGGCGCCGCTCCAGCCCGAGAAGTTCCAGCCTTGCGCCGGATGAGCGTTCAACGTTACCGGCGTCAGCGAGAAATACGTGTGACTGCACGTGCCGGGACAGTTGATGTAGCCGTCGGTACTGGTGATGCTGCCCTGGCCGCTCATCGAAACAGTCAGGTTGTAGTCGCCCTGGACAAAAACGGCCCGCACGGATTGCGACTGGTTCATCGTGACGCTGCAGCTTCCATTGCCGCTGCAAGCGCCACTCCACGAACTAAAAGTCCAACCGGGTGCGGGCGTGGCGTTCATCGTGACAGGAATGCCTGGAGAATACGGATGTGTGCACGTGCCTGGGCAGTTGATGAAACCGTCGGTGCTGGTCACTGTGCCGGTGCCGCCAGTCGAAACGTCGAGGTCGTAGGAGATCGTTGTGCTCGACAGGCTGAATACGGTGCCGTACCCGGAGCCGCCGCCGGCGGTCGTGCCATAGAGGTTTCCGTCATCAGCTACCAGGAGGGCGCCGGCCGGATAGCTGCCGTCGGATCCGTTGAAGTTGTGAAGCACCGTGAGCGTGCCGGCAGGTGTCATTCGGAAGACGGTGCCGCATCCTGATTGTCCTAAGCTGTTGCAGAAGGCGCCTCCCTGTGCCGCCGCGCCATAGAAGTTCCCGTCATATCCAAGGGCAAGACCCGCCAGCAGGTCTGCGCCATCGTTCCCGTTGAAAACATGCAACGTGGTGAGAGTACCAGTGGGAGTGATCTTAAAGGTCGTGCCGCAGCCCACTTCATCGATCGGGCATTCTGGGTCGCCACCAACTTCGGTAGTGCCATAGAAATTGCCATCAGCACCCTGAACCAGTGTCCCAACAGGATATGCGCCATCGGAGCAAGGAAGATTTTGCGAACAGAAAATGTAGAGCGTGGTCAGTGCGCCACTGGGTGTGATTTTGAACACAGTGCCGCCATAGCCCTGCTGAGTGCCGCCTGAACTGGTTACTCCATAGAGATTGCCGTCTGTTCCCAGGAGCAGTCCAGCATAGGGATTTGAACCGTCACTCCCGCTGAACGTGTAGAGGGTGGTGAATGTTCCGCCAGGGGTGATTCGGAAAATCGTTCCACAACCTATCCAACAGTTGCCGCCACCGCCTCCGGCGGTTGTGCCATAGAAGTTGCCGTCTGGACCCAGCACGATACCTCCAAAGGGAAGTTCGCCATCTGGACATCCTTCTTGTGAACAGAAGGTGTAGAGCGTGGTCAATACTCCAGTCGGAGTTAGTTTGAAGACAGTTCCGCAGCCTGAGAAACAGTCACCTGTCCCGCCAATGTAGGTAGTCCCGTAGAAGTTTCCGTCGCTGCCTTGGACTAGCGGAGCGGTCGGTTGAGCTCCATCTGCGCAAGAGCTTTGGCAAAAGGTGTAGACGGGTTCGAATACACCGCCAGGTGTGACCTTAAAAACAATGCCGCAGCCAATATATTCACCGGAGCAAAGAGATGAGCCACCGTTGACGGTCGACCCGTAGAAGTTTCCATCGGTGCCACGGATCAGGCCAGCTTCAGGACCGGCTCCCAGAGTCCAGTTGAAATTGACCAGCGAACGAAAGACCTGTGCCGGCGCGGCAAGCGAAACAGCAAGCCCAAATACAAAAAGGAAGCAGACGATCTTGGGCGCAATAAACCTGCTCACAACGTAACCTCAACGAAATGGCAACGCACAGTTAAGTACTTCCAGACTTCAGCCTCGTCCTCGAACGAGGAAGCGAATGACTACGAATAGCGGGAGCGATGGCGGCTAAATGCTAGCAGGAGAGCCCTCGAAAACCAATACTTGTGTGCAGTGGGTTCCGTTTTGAAATTAGGTGCGAGAGGTTTTTGACGGAACACGCTTCACAGACTGCGGGAAAGTCGAGATTAGCGATGTGTGCCGCCGGCTGAAGCCGGCTCGGTTATCACGAGGGCGGTATCGGCACGACTGAAGTCGTGCCCTGACACAGAGCAGGACTTAACAGGCTGCGGGAAAGCTCCGCATCGATTGGCTTTGAAAGGGCATGGCTTTCAGCCGTGCCACGCAGGCCTTGAGAATCGGCTCGGCGAGGCGGCCTTCAGACCGACGAGCCGTTCTCTTTCGAGTTTTTCAGCAGCCTGGAAGGCCGTGCTCCATCCTCCTTACGGCGCGAAATATCCCGAGATATCCAGAATCAGTTGCGTTGTACCCTGCGCAAAGGCGTCGCTCTTGCCGTTGGTGTTGGGTACGATGGCCATGTTCGACGTGATCGCGCCGTCCTTGGCGTTCAGCGTCGAAACCGTCGGCTGCGGCGAACCGTCCGGCCACAGCGTCAGGAAGTAGAGCG
>DATHQX010000201.1:0-5077 GCA_035482295.1 Verrucomicrobiia bacterium | reverse complement strand
CGCTCTACTTCCTGACGCTGTGGCCGGACGGTTCGCCGCAGCCGACGGTTTCGACGCTGAACGCCAAGGACGGCGCGATCACGTCGAACATGGCCATCGTACCCAACACCAACGGCAAGAGCGACGCCTTTGCGCAGGGTATAACGCAACTGATTCTGGGTATCTCGGGATATTTCGCGACGTAGAATTTCATACTTATAAGGAATGTTATTCGATTAAAGCGATATCGGTTTGCGGCCTTCGACGCATGGTTGTAACAAACTTCCTCTAAAATAAAGTTGTGCCTGCATCTCTCCGTCGAAAAACTCAGACAACTTCCAAGGCCAACCGCCAGCCCGTCAAAACCGCGAAACAATCGCCGGAGATTCTTCATGCGCCGGGGTTCGCGTCGCTGCCGTGGCTGGTGCACGGTTTCAGCACTCGGCAAGGCGGCGCGTCTACTTGCTACGGAGGGAAGACGCTCAACCTCGGGTTGACGCCGCACGACACCAAAGACAACGTTGAGCGCAATCGTCGCGAATTTCTTCAAGCGTTGGAGGCTGTCGACGATGGGCGCCCGTGGCCGCTGTTGCAAGTGAAGCAGATTCACTCAGCGATTGTTCATCGTGTCGACGAGTTGCAGGGGCCGATAGCCGGCGACGGGCTTATCACAAACACGCCCGGCCTGCTGCTCTCGATCAAGACCGCCGACTGTGTGCCGGTATTGGTGGCCGACGTGAAGCGGCGCGTCGTTGGCGCATTTCATGCGGGATGGCGCGGGACGGTCGCGCGCATCGTCGAAAAAGGTGTAGGCGAGATGCGGCGGCAGTTTGGCAGCCTGCCGCGCGATTTGCGTGCGGCGATCGGTCCATGCGTGCGCGCCTGCTGCTACTCAATTGGGCCTGAAGTGCGGGCGGAGTTCGAATCGCAGTTCACGTACGCCGGCGACCTGTTCGAGGAGGTCTTTGACTCGAATGCGATTCATGTTCGATACCCATTGCTGTTCTTGAACCAGCGCGCGCCCGGGCACGGCGATCTGGGGCCAGAGATTCATCTTGACCTGGTGAAGGCGAACCGGCGGCAACTGGAGGATGCTGGCGTGCACGAGGAGCACATCAGCGTGGTCGAGGGGTGCACGTCGTGCGGTACGACAAGGTTCTTCTCGCATCGCGCAGAGTTTGGGAAGACGGGCAGGATGATGGCAGTAATCGGGATTCGCCGCCAGTAAGTCCCCGCACAGGCATCGGCAGCAACGCTATCAGGAATTGTCATCCTGAGGAGGCCTTTAGGCCGACGAAGGATCTGGGGTCAATCGATGCTTGGGTCGCCCATCGAGGCGCGGGAAAGAGTGTCGCCGGCTGAAGTCAGCCCTTCCTCTCTTTCGATGCCGGTACCTACCGTACCGCGGTGGGCTGAAGAGGTTTCACCCCGCCAGTCGGCGGAGTTCCGCAAGCGTTTGACTGACGCTGAAGTTTGTTGCGCCAGTCGGTTTAAATGGCAAGGCTTCTCAGGGCGAAATCTTCCGCAAAGTACTCTAACAACACGAATCCCGACCGTCTGGCCGGGAGGTGGCAGTCCTGCGGTTCTAGAGCTATTTCGGATATCTACCCATGTCCTTCGGTGCCTTCGGTGGGAGCGGCGGGCGTCGGAGCCGCGCCAGGTTCCTCGACATAGTTATTCACCATGTCCTTCAGCTCTTTGCTGGGCTTGAAGAAGGGAATCTTCTTGGCCGGCACTTCCACTCGGTCGCCGGTTTTGGGGTTGCGGCCGACGCGTGGTTTGCGCTGACGGGTGCGGAAGCTGCCGAAGCCGCGAATCTCGATCTTGTCGCCGGCGCGCAGGGAGCGCACCACGCTCTCGAAGATGGTTTCGACGATGACCTCACTGTCTTTACGCGTCAGCTCTGTCAGCCGGGAAACTTCATCGATCAAGTCTGCCTTGGTCATCTCGCAATGCCCCTCGTCGCGATCAGGTCATCCTGAGCTCAGAAACGGCACGAGTCAGGGGAACAAACTGCCAGCACAACGGATACTCTCAAATTGCTATTCGATTGGCAAGTACAAGTTTAGCTTGCACTTCCGCAATCGGTGAAGCTTCGGGGTTGGACTACTTCCAGAGGTAGTAGAAGCCGACATTGGTTTGCAGCAGCTTGGTCCGGTCGGGCAGGTAGTCGGAGATATCGCCAAAAAGGAGGTCCAGCAGGCTCTTGCGGTCCTTCTCGGGATGGACCAAGGTAGGTTCACCCTTAATACCGACGGACTTGGCCGTATCCTCAACGGCGGCGCGGAAGTCGCCGATCTGGTCCACTAGCTTCAGCGGCAGCGCCTCTTCGCCGGTCCAGACCTTGCCGTTGGCCAGCGGAAGAATCTGGTCGTCCTTCATCTTGCGGCCGACGGCGACGCTGTGGATGAACTGCGTGTGCATGTTATCGATTAGGCCCTGCATGTAGGCGCGCTCTTCCGGCGTCATCTGGCGGGTGGGCGAGCCGACGTCCTTGAACTCGCCGGCCTTCAGGGTGATCTGCTGGAGCTTGGCCCACTTCATCAGCTCTTCGTAGTTGACCCATTCGGCGATGACACCGATGGAGCCGACGATGCTGGCGTTGTCGGCAAAGATCTTGCTGGTGGCTGATGAAACGAAATACGCGCCGCTGGCCCCCACCGTTTCAATCGAGGCGACAATGGGTTTCTTGTCTTTGTCGCGGATGCGCAGGACCTCGCGGTAGATCTCTTCCGATGCCGCCGCGCCGCCGCCGGGCGAATTCACATGAATGATGATGGCCTTGATGGAGCTATCGTCGGCGTACTTGTGCAGCTGCTCGATCACGTCTTTGGGATCGATGATGACGCCTTCCAGATCGACCACGCCGATTTTGTCGCCGAAGCCGCTGAAGCCGTCTTTCTGCTGCGAGCGAACCGAGAAGTAGACCAGCGAGAAGATGCCGACGAGAAAGAGGAAGAAGGCTCCTCCGCCTAGCAGAACCCAGAGAAAAACGCGGGAACGCGGCTGGTCGGTCATGAACGGTCAGTGTAGCAGAAGAGCTGCTGCGGGTCGTGAGCTGCCAATAGCCGGCGCCCTCAGGTCACGGCTCAAAGTCCAGAGGTCACAGCTAGTGAAAGATGGACGCGAAGAATGCCCCGACTTTGCTGAAGAAGCCGTGCGACTCTTTGGTCTCCGGAGGCTGGTTCTGCGCGGTCTGGGTCTGGGTGGGTTTTTGCTTGCCGCTGGGAGGCGGCAACACCGTCGGCTGGAGGTCTACGATCTTGGTGTTCTCCAGCTTCAGCATTACGACATTCGGCCGCAGGTCCGGAGCGGGATCGTCGCCGTGGTAGATGAACGGAGCGTCGACGGCGAGATGCTGTTCGGGTGGCGGCGCGGACGCCAGTTGCTGGCCGGTCTGCGGCTGCGTCGGAGTAGGCAGCATCGTGGCTGCTGGAGGGGCGCTGGTCTGGTTGGTGGCGCTGCTTGACGGCGCTGGGGTCGGCGGGGCGGCTTTCGCCACCTGCGTCGGCACCACCTTCGGACATCCGCAATTCTGCTTGGACTTGCTTGACTGATTTAGATGGCCGCCCTTGAAGAGCACGGCTTCATCCGGCTTGACCTGGTAGGTTGCGTCGCCCATGCTCTCGGAAACCACAACGGCCGCGGCATTCCATGGCAGGGCCTGAACGCAGGTATCCCCGTTCGGGTCGACGCGCACGGCTACGTGCACAGTGCCCGGGCCTGGCAGCATTAGCTGCAGGTCAGGCGTCAGCAGCGAGTCAGCTTCGGTGCCCAGCGGGTAGTTCAGCTCCAGGTTGCCGCTATTTAGGCTCAGCAGGAGCTGGCGCCCGTTTTTCGAGGAGTTGACAGTCAGCTTGGTGCCTTCGCAGACGAAGAGACTGCCACCGCGATCCAGCTTGAGGGTTGCTGCCTGGGCTCCTGCCTGAATGGACGAGCCGCTCAACACGCTGGTTCCCGAGCCGGCCAGGAGTACCGACCCCTTGACACTGGCGTCAGTGGCATAAAGCTCGCCGATGGATTGTGCCTCCTGTGCGGAGAGTATCCCCGGCAGGGCACAAACCGAGAGAGCTACGGGAAAAACGAGGCGTGGGAAAGGCAACAGCATTGTAAAAGGCGCTGAGCAGCGCCTCTTCGACGATACCACCCGGCGGCGGGGTTGAACAACGAAGCCACCTATTTCGCTTTGCCATCCTGAGCACCCCGATGGTTCTTTCACGGTAGAAGGGAAAACCTCCAAGGTCTCGGAAACCGCGAGACCCGGGGCACCCATTCAGAGCCTGTTTGAAGCGCCGCTGTCTTAGAAGTACTCTAAACCTAGCGATGGCCCTGAACGGCAACAAGCGGCGATATCCCAAGCTGGTCTTCGGCGAAACTCTGAGTGTTGCCATTGAGACTTTCCGGGTCAGCAAAGTCCGCTTTATCCTGACCTCGCTCGGCATGGTCATCGGGACGGCGTCGCTCATCCTGGTCGTCACCATCGGCCTTACCGGAAAACAATACCTGCTGCAGCAGATTCAGAACATCGGCTCCAACATGATGGTGGCCGAGTACTCGGGCGGCGGCATCTACGACCACGACGCCTCCAGCGATTTCCTCACGCTCGACGACCTGAACGCTGTCCGCGAGCGCGTTCCCGGCATCAGTAATGCTTCGCCGATGATCGAGTATCACGATCGCGTGGTTGTACCCGGCGGAAAGGAGCGCGACATCCTGGTACTTGGCGTGGCCTGGGGATACCTGTACGTTCGCAATCTGCAAATCCTGGCCGGCCGGTTCTTCGACGACAGCGATACACAGGCGCGCAACAAAGTCGCGGTGATCACGCAGAAGCTGGCAGTTACGCTCTATGGCACCGAAGACGCGGCCATCGGCAAGGAGGTGAAGCTGAGCGGGCTGCCGTTCACCGTGATTGGCGTCTTCCGCGAACGCGTGGACACCTTCGGCCAGACCGAAATCTCCGAAGACACGATCCTGATTCCGTATACCGTAGCGCGTTACTTCACCAACACCGACGAAGTGAAGCAGCTGTTCTTCTCGGTGTCGGACTCGAACGAAGTGCCGCGCGCGACGCGCGAGATTCACGAGGTACTGCAAT
>DATHQX010000200.1:0-53477 GCA_035482295.1 Verrucomicrobiia bacterium | reverse complement strand
TAATGGGAGTCTGGACACGACGTTTGGCACGGGTGGGATTGTGCAGGAGGTCACAGCGGTGGGTGCGCCCTTGGCGTTGGCGCAACTCTCCAACGGCGATTACCTGGCGGTAACAGGAAATCAGCTATCCCCAGAAGAAGGTGTGGTGGCAGAGTTCAGCTCGACGGGAGTGTTGCAATCGACGGTAACCTCGGCAACGGTTGTGGCGGCCAGCCCCTCGACACCGGAGCTCGTCAACCCAGTCATCTTTCAGCCGAACGGAGACTATATTTGGGCTGAGACGGTTGGCAACGGCTTCCAGAGGCAAGCCGCAGAAGCGTTTCGTTTCAGCGAAACAGGAGTAGCGGATCCTTCCTTCACTTCCATCAAGATCACCTTCGGCGGCCAGAGAATAAACGAGCCACAGGCAATCGCTCTCCAATCGAACGGGCAAATCGTGGTGGGCGGAATGTCTGGCTTGGCCCGGCTCAATTCCAATGGCCAGCTCGATACCACGTTTGGCAGCGGCGGCTCGTTGGCGACTTTCCAGGTCACCGGCTTGCTGATACAGACCGACGGAAAGATCGTTGCCATCGGCCCGAGCGGTGCGGATCTGGCGTTGGCGCGTTACTTCTCGAATTAGCCCTGTTGTTTGGGTCGGCGGGTCACAGACCCGATAACGCTCGTCGCCAACCGGTTTCGAGCCCATCTTGATCAACATAATAGGACGCTGATCGCAACCACGGTCAGCGCCCTCATGGTATTCCCAGAAGACAAGGCCATGTGGTGAATGTCCACACGAGAATAGGTTAGGATCTGAAAAATATGACCGACATATTCATGACCGCATTTAGTGTATGCGCAATAGATCGGCCGAATTAAGAGGGACAAGACATGAGTCAACAGCCCACTACTAAGGATACGTCTGCCCCTTCTTCAGATCAAGGTGGGAGTTACATCCAGATTGAGTTGTCTATGCGAAGCGCAGTTAGCGCAATCTCGCCATTCGTAGAGAGCCTCATTCACCTGATCAGAGAGTCCCGATTGTCACCTGGAAACGAGGAGGAAATCGACGTCGCATTACGCGAGGCCTTGGCTAATGCGATCGTTCACGGCAATAACGAAGATCCAAGCAAGCAAGTCTACGTTAGTTGTCGTTGTGGCAGTGACGGGGTCTCCCTCGTCATCAGGGATGAAGGACAAGGATATGACATTAGCGAGTTCCCGGATCCTACCGCTCCTGACAATATCAGTTCAAGTCATGGCCGTGGTATCTACCTAATGAAACACCTGATGGATGAAGTTTGTTTTGAACAAGGTGGTACTGTGGTTCACATGTGGAAGTCTACCCGCGATAATTCACCACGCTGAGATGAAGCTAGCGAAACGCAACCGCACTGACGTGGCATAGCTAATAGTCTAGCCTCCGCTTCCAGCGGCGATCGTCGGCGTTCAGCAACTGAAAGGGTGTCATGGAAATTTGCCTCGATAGGGCAGACCTTCTACTTCAGGCACTTGTGAAAATAAGGCGTCATCGTGCGTGCGATGATCTCGTTTCCGATAGGATTCAAGTGGCCCCAGTCGAGATAGACTGGCTCCCGGACGGAATCGAACGCGTCGGCCAGAAACACAAAATCGCCGTTCTCCGCAGCGCGAGTTTCGGCGTCCTTGTAAACCGGCACCAAGGCAAGGAAAGGATACCTCAGTCCCGAGCCGAGTCTTAGCAATAGTCGTTCATAGGGCGCCAGTGCCTTGTGCTTATAGATGACTGCCGGCTGCCAAAAAGCGCGTACTTTAAAACCAAATACCCCGCCGAGCGCTCTCGCGATCTTTAGATTTGTTTCGTAGTTGTTATGCGTGGCTACCGAGTTCGAAGATAGCCGGTCGACAGGCACCTTCGCTGGCCCCTTGCGGCCGAGCGGTTTGCTAAGCTCCAATGCCAGTTGCCATGGCGCAGGTCTCTCTGGGAAGTCCAGCCGCCCGGTCGGTGAATCTTCGAGGCGAGCCTTGGTGGCCTGATATCCTCCGTGCGCACCGGAGCCCCGTAGAATTCTATAACGCTATGGTGACTATTTCTAATCTCTTAGTTGGCAATCGTCGACGATTGCCTGTCGGGCAGGGAAGACGAATGCTTGGGTGCCAAGTGCGATCTGGGAAGCAGGACGGCATTATGCAAACGTCAGTCATCCATGACGAATCGCACGCGAGATGGTTGTCCCCTGCGGCATACCGACCGGCGTTCGGGCAGCTGCCCTCATGGGCCCGCTTGCAGCCGGACCTCGGGCTTAGGATCATTCTTCATTAAGATTAAGGCATTTATGTAGCTGTTTTGCCACCGCAAGTGCGGCAAGCTGATTTCCCAGAGGATTCAGGTGCACCCAGTCGAGATATACCGGCGGCGACACCGTGTCAAAAATGTCTCCAAGAAATACAAAATCGGCAGACTTTATGGCACGTTGACTAGCTTGTTGGTAGACCGGAACCAATTCTTCAAAGAGGTAAGCCTTGTTGGCACTGAGGTTGGAAAACTCTCGCTCATAAGGAACGAGCGGCTTATGTCCATAAAGTATCGCTGGCTGCCAGAAGGCGCACACTTTGAAACCATATGCGTTGCCGAGCATCCTGGCTATTTGGATGTTTTCTTGATAGCTATCAAGTATTCGGGTTGCCGTGAAGTCCAGCGCGTCCTGCGATACTCTCGTGGGGCCTGAACGAGTTGACTTGCTGAGCTCCGACACCAGCTGCCAGATCGCTAACTTGTGGACGAAGTCTAGTCTGCTGGCGAGAGATCCTTCCATCCTGCCTTTGGTGGTCATAAACCCCATATGAGGGGCAGGCCTTCCGATGGAAAGTGTACCTATGTCAGCATCATTGAAGCCATCATAGAAGATGACGATATTCGGGCGTTTGCCGGTTTTTAGCAACTCCAGTAGTAGAATCAATTCCTGATTGCTGACATAACCTTCAACCCCAAGGTTAACTACTCGTACGCAGTCCATGGATGTGTTCAAGGTGCTCGATAGATAAGATGGAAGCGTTGCCCAATCGGGTACGCTGGTGCCATAGACTGCTGAACCGCCGAATATCCAGATATTAGTTCGGAACCCATTTGGGCATGCCGCCTGGGAAGGATTTAGAGTTCGCCGGACGGTTCCGATATCAGTGACGTCGTTGTTCATGCAGCGCCCGTGGAATTCCGTCACTCCCCACAGCCGAAAAGGAAAATAAATGTTCTTGGCTGTCAACCGAAGGGACTGTTCGTCCAGGCAGTCCTTCGCCCAGTCATATTCGGAATAGGCTGGCGTATCGAAGGCGGCTTCCGTAATAGGATGTTGGCGGAGATGGTGGTAGAAGTGCAAGGCGGTTCGGGCGCCCAATTCCAGTAACCCACCCACGACAATGCCGCAGACTACGACATAACCAATGCCTGCAAAGATTGTGTTCAGGCGGGCGAGGGTGCGCGGTGAGTCCATCTCGGTTCGTGTCGACGTGATTCGAAGAAACTCCGGTCAGTTGGTCTCGGACCGGCGAGCACGGTCCGAGACCGGTTATCATTATCGGACTCCCGTCGCCTCAGCAGGGTACGAGGAGAATGTTGTGGCATCCCCCGCGCCTCCACAGATCTCCCTTGCATAAGGAGGCCAGCAATGGCGTAGGGACTCGTGCCGAGGGAGCGGAGGCCAGATCTGCCGATACCCGAATCTTTCAAAGCTCAATCTGAATGCAAGACTACCGAGGCTCGGTAAGCAGGTTGTCAAGGTGGGGTCAGCATAATGTCAAGGCTTTGTGAATGCCAGCCTCCTCTTAACCGGTGTTGTCTCCTGATGAACACCGGAAAGTGACAAAAGCTAGCGACCTACTGATTTCGTGTTCGGAAGTTATCTATCTTCGCGGGTCTGCCAGAGATCTAAAACATCTTCTTGTCTTTGAGTGCAAGCACGAATATCCGCTGAAAAGAGCTCGCACACTATACTTCTGGTTTCAAAAAGTTGACATCGACTTCACCACCCCCTGACAACTCGGTGAAGACGCAGTCGTAAGTTTGCATGCATCGCGGTCGTGTAGGAGGCGGCGATGCGCATAAATTCACGATATCTGGCAGTGACGATGTGTCTGGCTCTTGCAAGCCTGAAGCTCCAGGCGAGCGGTGCGAGCGCATCCGCCCAAAATACCGATTTAGCTGTGACAGCGACATCCGGCGAGAGCTGGCTGAATCATGTGCATCGTTCGTTCGGTGATACCAGCATGGGGAAAACGGGACGGCTGGGCCCACCTCCCCCGGCAGAAGGACAGGTTGCCGCGGGATGGCAATTGGGTCTGGCGCCACCATCGAATCAGGCGCTTGAGCTCCACGGTTCAGACCTCTATCGGCTGAACTGCCAAGCTTGCCACGGCGAGGCCGGACTGGGAGCTCCGCCGGAAATCAACTCCGTCATCAATCCGGTTCGCGCCACCTCCGTTCCACTCATTCTCGATCGGATGAAGAAGTCGGGTTTGGATATGACACCAACCGCGGCCGAGGAGTTAGCCAAGCAATCGCAAGATGCGCTGGTGCAGAGACTGCACATCGGCGGTAAAGACATGCCACCGTTTCCGCACCTGAGCGAGCCCGAGATTCGTGCTCTGATCGCGTACCTGAAGCAACTTTCCGGTGTTCCGGGGGTGACGCAACTTACAGTGAGCGAGACGCCGCTCCGGATCGGCGAACACATCGTCAAGTCAACCTGCCACACCTGTCACGACGCGACGGGGCAGAACCCGAGTCCCGAAGAGCTGGAGAACGGCGCGATTCCACCACTCGAAACGCTGCCAGTACGAACGGATGAATTGCAGCTCATTCGAAAGGTGACCAGCGGCGCGCCCATCGTTATGGGTACGCCGGCAATACAACACCGTGGCCGCATGCCGGTCTTCTTCTACCTCAGTCGAGAGGAAGCGGCCGACGTCTACCTCTATCTGACGACGTATCCGCCAGTGCAATTGGCTGCGAGTCCCGCGCTTGTCACCGCCTCTCAGCAGGATGGAATGGCGGGCGGTGCTCCGAATTTTCCTGCTCCGGCTGTTCGTCCGCCGACCGCAGGTCAGACGCAAACCCGAAGTCAGACACAACCCCGAAGTCAATCGGATGGGATCCCGGATGTAGCAGTCACGTTGGCCCTGATCGGCTTTGTGGCGTTGGCTATCGGCGCGTCGGCCGGCGGGTTCGGCTTCGCTGCCTATGAGCTTTGCAGACTAGCACGCGCCGCTCAAAAGAGCAAGATCTCCGCGGCCGCGCCGGCAAAGACGCAGCAGGAGGCCGCTCAGTTGACGGTGCGATGAACGAGATTCAGCTTGGCATTTGTTGATGTGATCGAAACCGAGGAGAACGGCTTTATGCTTCAGCGAATCCCCAAATTCGACAGGCTATGGTGGCTCTTGCTCCTGACGCCTCTGGTGTTCTTACTTCCTGACACCGGCCACGCGATACCTGCATTTGCGCGCATGTACGGCACCAGTTGCAGTACCTGTCATCTGGACTTCCCCAAGCTGAATGACTTCGGGAAGGCGTTCAAAGACGCCGGCTTCAAGTTTCCGAAAGACAACGAGGCAATGCTGAAGATTCCTCCGGTGATGCTGGGTGCTCCGGCAAACAAGGAGCTATGGCCCAAGGCGATCTGGCCGGGCACAATCCCAGGCATTCCGCCGATTGGTCTTCGCTACAACACGTACTTTCAATACACCGGATCGAGCAGCAGCAACTTCACCGCGTTGACGCCTCCGGGCACTCTGCCGCCGTTTGTGCCGGCAACCGATTTTGAAACGGGAACGTTCAGTCTCTACACCGCCGGAAACTTTGGCAGCGATATCGCATTCTGGGTCAACGACGATCTGAGTGTTTCCGGGGCGAACGGAAACGGCGGTCTCGGCGATGCCTACCTGAAGTTCGTGAATATCGGGCGGTTCATGAAGCTGCCGCAGAACGCGCTGAACCTTCGCGTGGGCCAATTCGAGCTGGAGATTCCGTTTACCCAGGCCCGCAGCATCTGGACCAGCCCTTACGACATTTACCAGCAATCGAACTTTGGAGCGATGAACCCGCTCTTCCCGCAACAATTCGTAAACAACCAGTACGTTTTGGGAGAGACGGGACGAGGGGTCGAGTTGAGCGGCGGTTTGCATACGGGTGGCTATAACTATTCCATCGCGTTCATCGATCAAAGCACTGGTGGCAACGTCGGCAACAGCCCGTACGTTCCGAGCGCGGAGGGAGCCAATCAAGGTGGTCTGGGCGTTCAATCCGACGCTGATTTCAAAGACATTTATGCCAGCTTCAACTATCGCTTCAATCTAGAGCGCGATAAGGACAGCCGCCGGGCGATCCAGGCGTCAGGCGCAACCGGTCCCCGCGACCACACGTACCTGAACATGGGCACCTACTACTTCTATGGGCGATCCGTGCAGCGCCTGTTCGGCGCCGGTACGGACGGGGCGTCCACCGTTCTGACCGCGCGTGAACCGTTTTACCGCGTCGGCGGCAACATGACGTTCAACTACCGTTGCTGCCTGCAGTTCAACGCGCTCTACATGTTTGGCCACGACATGAACTTGTTGCCCGTGGACGCGACGGGCATGCTCATACCGTTGCAGAGCCTGGGCCAGATAACACCAACCGGATTTATTCGGGGCGCACCTGCCACGTTCAGCGGCGGCTTTGCCGACGTGGAGTGGCTTGCCTATCCCTGGCTGATGGTGATGATGCGCTACGACGGAGTGAACTCCAATTCCGACAGCATCAATGCACTCGCAACTCCGCCGTTCACCGGATCGCCGTTCAACGCGACCTTCGGATCGACGCGTAACCGTTTCACGCCTGCGGTGCAGTTCCTCATTCACGCCAATATTAAGGCGAGTTTCGAATACGAGTTCCGCCCATCGCAATCGGTGGTCATTGCCAACAACCCGGTCACCGGACTGCCGATGGCGTTCAACCCGTTCCACACCAACACGGCGGTCGTGGGATTGGATTTCGCTTATTAAAAGCTGTGGCACGCAGAAAACTCTCTGAGACAAGGAGCTTCATGAAACGCAATCTTCTCTTGATCGTACCCATACTCGCGGCGGCTTCCGTCACCTGCATCGCCGGAACGCTGGAAGGAAAAGTGTCGGCTGGCAACTCGGTTGTGTACGTTGACACCATCGCGGGCAAAACCTTTCCTGCTCCGAGCAAAACGGCGCTCATCAGCCAGCGAGGTCTGGCCTTCGTTCCGCACCTCACCGTCGTGCAGGTAGGGACGACGGTGGATTTTCAGAATGACGATTCGGTCCAGCACAACGTCTTCTGGCCGTCGGTGGGAGGCAACAAGAAGGACGCGCACAACATGGGCACGTGGCCTCAGGGCGACAAGCGCTCGTACAAGTTTGACCACCCGGGCGTAGTTCCGTTGCTATGCAACGTCCACCCGGAAATGTCGGGCTATCTCATCGTGAGCCCCACGCCTTATTTTGCGCAGACGGACGCAGGGGGTAATTTCAAGATCGACAACATTCCCGATGGCAAATACACCGTGGTCGCCTGGCACGAAGGGTCGAAGCCAGTCAGCAAGCCGGTCGATGTCGCGGGAACCGGGAAAGTAGATTTCACAAGCGGGAAGTAATCGGACCAGAGAACGGAGAGGTGAAGAGATGAAGCGCTCAACGTGGATCGGGATTCTGCTGCTGGTGGTCAGCGCGCGGATAGTGCTGGCGCAGGCCATCACGCCTCTGGAGTTGCAGGATCCCAAGATGCAGCATCTGCAGCAGCGTCATTTGCAGACGTTGATGCTGATCGGCAAGGAAATCGAGGAGCACAAGTTCCCGTATCCTTTTTTTCTGTGCCGCACCCTTGATGTTGATATGGCCAAGTTGCAGGCTGCAGATCTACGCTCCATCCGCTTCGATGCCTATCAGCACAGAACCGTGCTAGCTATCACCGGCAACTACTATGCTTCGTACTCGGCGGAACGCATGGATGACGATGCGCGCCTAAAAGCGACGTTCCGCGAAGTGATCCAGCCGATACTGCGTGCCGAGGCGCCGCACTTTCCCGACGACTCGGAATTTTCCGCTTTCGCCATCGAAGTCTCGCACCATGTGCGCCGCAGGGCGATGGGCATCACACTGGAGGTGCCCGAGAATGTTGCGTTCATTATTCCGATAGACGCGGCACAAAAATTTGTAGACGCGAAAAACGACGACGACAAGCAGGCGGCGATTCTGGATGCGGAGATTTATCTGAACGGCGAGGCGCGTTCATTATGGCTGCGCGACGGTGCCCCCCCGGAGGAATGGAAGGAAAACAATCCCCCACGCTCCGCTGCGCAATTGCAGATGGTTGCAGCCACTCCGGTACCAGCGGCGACAACCGGGAACTCGAGTTACGTCTCGAATGCCCTTTTGAAACCAGCTCCCCCACGCATTATTTCCCCCGAGTCGCTCGCGGGGTTGCAGCGCCAGAACCAGGATTCGATTGATCGCATGCTGAAGGCTATGGATTCTGAGGCGCACTTCTTCCCTTACGCCCCACCCTCCTTCATCGGCTTCCGGCAGAGTTCGTATCTGCAACTTTCGACTAGTACTCCGCTGGAAGCCGATCCTACCACCTCCCGCTACAAGCTTGCGGCACTGGCTTTCGACGAACACATTTCGCATCTCATACGGCCGCTGCTGAACTACTTTCCGCAGGACGTCGAGTTCGACGGCGTCGACTTCAGCACCAGCATCCATCTGCCGGGCGATGGCAAGAGTGAAGCAGTAGAATTCTTCTTTCCCTATCGAGTCATGCGATGCTTCGCCAGCTACGACTGTACTGGGCAACAACTGCTGGACGCGGGAACAGTGATCATCAACGGGGAACGCGCGGCGTTGGACCTGCAGGTTGCTGAAGGGAAGAATTAAGCTTGCAGATTGGTCGAGCACGGCTGCCGCGGGCTAATTGCCAGCGAGCAACAACGGAGCAGGGCCAAGGGTAAGCTGCGGCATTGCCGGTATCACGTCGCCCGTCCAGGTTGAAATCCTTACGACGTGCCAGGAGGACGGAACTGCAAACGGCTGTTCGCCACGATCCGACCAGAGCACTCGGTCTGTCGAACTTGCACGTTCGAGCTGACAGGTCCAGATCCCAGAGGGGTTGCGATCACAGGAGCGAAGCACGGCCCCGATCAACCAGCCATGAAGAACGCCATAAGCAGCACCGGCGCGGGTTATGCGGTTGTCTTCACGCGAGGTTAGGTCCAGTGTGCTCCAGTTGTGGTTGTCCCACGCGTACCAGTAACAACGCCGAACCCCGAGCAACCAGTTCAACAAGTACGCACGCATCAGATAGCCGGCAGCTTCCTCTTCGGATGTGAATTGCGCCGGCTTGGCCCAGCCCAACTCGGTATTCCACACTGGTTTGTTTTCGCAGCCGTGGTGCCTGAGCGAGGTCTTCACCTGCTGGATGAGCGCGATCAGCGCTTCCGGCGGCTGGGGAGTGACGTAGAAGTGATAGCCGATTACATCCGTATATTGACAGCTGCCTTGTTGGAGGAACGCGTCGAGCCAAGGCACGCCGTCGGCAGTTGTCGCCGATGGTGAAACGACGGTCACCGTCGGGTCAATTGACTTCAGAACGCGATAGGCGGCGCGCGACAATTCCAGCATCGCTTGGATGTTGCCGGTGAACGTTCCCTTTACATTGGGCTCGTTCCAGATTTCATAGCTGTGAATCACACCCTTGTAACGCGTGGCCACGGTGCGAACGTAGTTTTCCCAATCGGAAAGCCGGCGTGGCTCGGCCGCGTTGCCATTCCGATACGCTGACGGTTCATCAGGACGAGCGGATGCCCACGCAGGAGTTAAGCCTAACGTCAGCAGGATCTCGACGTGCCGCTCGGCAGCGATTTGCGCGTAGCGGTCGAGCAAGTTGAAGTTCCATTTGCCCGGCGCAGGTTCCAATTGTGGCCAGCTGACTCCTGCATCCCACAGGCGCCAGTCAGCGAACGGAACTGGCGGCCACGCGGTGCCATCTGCCGCGTGATGAATGTGCATGCCGAAGAAAGCCGCATCCACGGGTAGAGAGGAGCCGGGATATCGTGTGGACTCGCTGGTCGCTATCGCGGAAGCAACGAGCAGCCAGAGCCCGCCGACAAAAAGCTGGAGGTATCGTGATTGCATAACATTTCGGCACGAACCGTATGTTTCAGGGTATAACCTGTCGTTGGTAAAGCGCGGTGAACCACAGCGCGCGGCCGCAGTCGCTGGCGTAGATCAACGTCTTCGAGTCGGTCTGCCAGGCGGGCGAGATATCGTTGCAATCGACGTCCGTAATCCTGCGGGCCGTACCGTTACGCAAATCCCGGAGCCAGAGATTCCACACCCCTCGATCCAATTTGCTGTAGGCAAGCCAACGGCCGTCGGGCGACGCGGCGGGATATCGCGCATTATTCGCCGTTAGAGGACGGATCGCAGCACCGTGGCCGGCCACGTATAGCAATGAAGGACCATCGTCCTTCGTGGCGGCGAAGATCAGCGACCCATCCGGCAGGAAGGTCATTTCTTCCACGTCGAACTGCGGAGGCAAAATCGAGACATCCGCCCGGGCGGGATCGAACAGCGCCCGCAGCCAGATCGTACTCCTGGCCTTGTTGGACCGCAGATACGCCAGCCATTTGCCATCCGCTGATGCGACGGGAAATTCGGCGTCGTCGACCTCCGTGTGACCCTGATTTTGATCGGCCTGAACCCTGATGGTGGACTTCACTGCGGATTCTTCGACGAAGGTCGCCCGGCCCTCAGCCGTCTGGCTGAGTTCGTCAGTTGTGTTGGCGTTGAGATGAACGCCTGCGCCGTGGGTAGAGCCGGTGAAATATCCGTCGGATTGCATGGCGATGAATCCCACAGCGCCGTCGTGAACGATGGGAGCTGTCACCAGAAGAATATCTGGCGAGGACGTTATGCGGGTGCCGTACTCTTCGTGCATTCGGCGCTGATGGCGCAGAGTCAGAGGCATTTGCAGCAAGAGCAGGACGCCAAGGGCTGACGCCCACATCCAGCGGTCAACCTGCCTGTCTGTGGGACCAGCGCTCTCTTCACGAAACATAGTGATGCAGCAGAAGGCGCACAACAGCAGGACGAAGTATAGCCGCGGAACACCGGCAAGGGCCCACCAGCCATCCGACCTACCCGTCGACCAAGCCGGAAAGCAGATTGCAAGATAGACGATGGATAGCAGCGTCAAGGAAGCGTAGTCGCGCTTTTGGCAATACACGGATGCCAGAACCGCTATCGGCAATATGAGCACAGTGAAATGATACGAGGCTGGAAGGGTTGAAACAGCAAGCAGCGCAACAACAAAGGACGACCACTCGAGCTGGACTTGGCGCTGATCGTGTCGCCGTGGGGCGGCCAGGTAAATAACGGGAGCCAGCACCAGCATTTGCAGCAGTGGCTGCAGGACGGCGAACGTCATCGGCGAATGCGCCACCGGGTGTGGATTCCACTCCGGTTCGAACAGCCACAATTTGTGTAGCAGCGACGAGATGGAGTTGGAGGCGAGATTGTAGGGGTCCATCGCTTCGCCGCGAAGCGCCCATGGCAATAGCTGCGTGGAAAGAACGCTATGCAGTTGCGCCCCGTATGTGTAAACAGCGATGGCGACAGTAGCCAGTGCTCCAGCCGCCAATCCGAGCATGGCGTGCAGGTCGCGCTTACGCAGGAAATAGATCAGGAAGATTCCAGGAAAGATCTTCAGCCCGGCGGCGATCCCCAGCAGCACGCCGGCCGCAAAGCGTCTCTCTCGTACATAGATCGCCAATGCAGCCGTCATGAGAAAAAGAATGATGAGGTAGTACTGGCCGTATTCCAGATTACGGAGCAGAGGATAGTTCAGCCCAATCACCAGCGCGATCCGGCGCCACCCCATCTGCGTGAGCGAGCGCAGCAACACGGCGACGGCGACCAGCAGGGCGAGATTGATTACGATCCAGATGCGTTTTGCCGTGAGGGGTGGCCAGCGGGTCAGCGGCGATACAAGGAGGGCGGAGAAGGGAGTATCGGGGACGAATCCGACGACGGGCTGATCGCTGCGCCGTATGCCCATGCGGTTTTTCTGGCGCTGCAGCCAGATCCACTCGTAGATGCGCTCGGTGCTGTAGCCCTCTCGAAATAACCGCCCGGTGACGTAGTAGACGGGAAAGTCGGTATTGAGGCGACCCCAGGCGCGCGGCAGCGCACGTCCGCCGATGTACAGCGCAACTGCGATCAGCACAAACCACTCGGCGGCCGGAATCAGACGTCCCATTCCAACTCGAGACGCAGGTGCTCGGGGGAAGGCTGATGCGGGTGAACGCTCCGGTTCTATCGCGATCGGCACAGCCACGCTTCAGGCCACCTCGACTACGCTACCCGGACGCACTTCGCGGAGCTGTGTGGCCACCTGCCTCTCGATCCACGCGTAGGTCTTCGCCAAACCCGTTTCAAGGCTGATCGCCGGCTCCCACTTCAGAACCTCGCGCAACAAGCTGTTATCGGAGTTCCGGCCGCGAACCCCCTGCGGACCTGGTACGTGCTTCAACCGCACCTCGATGCCTGCGATTGCCGCAATCATGCGAGCCAATTCGTTGATGCTCACCATGCGGTCCTGGCCCAGATTCAGCGGTTGGTCGAAGTCGGATTGCATCAGCTTGTAAATGCCGCGAACGCAATCGTCGATGTAGCAAAACGAACGTGTCTGCTCGCCGTCACCCCAGATTTCAATCTCCGGATTTCCCGTGAGCTTCGCGATGGCAATCTTGCGGCACAGCGCTGCGGGCGCTTTCTCTCTGCCGCCGTCAAAGGTTCCGTACGGGCCGAAGATGTTATGGAAGCGAACGATGCGAGTTTGCATGCCGTAGTCGCGGCGATAATGCGTACACAACTGCTCGGTAATCAGTTTTTCCCAGCCGTAGGCATCCTGCGGTTCGGCGGGATAAGCCTCGGCCTCGCGCAAGGGAACAACATCGGTCCGCTGTTGACGGTACTCCGGATAAACGCAGGCGGAGGAGGTAAATAGATATCGCGGCACCCCGTTGCTGCGCGCTGCCTCCAGGGTGTGCAGGTTAATCAGCGAGTTGTTGTGCAGGATGCGGGCGTGATTGCTGGAGATATACCCCATGCCACCCATATCGGCCGCCAGGGCAAAGACCAGGTCAGCGGAGCGCGTAGCTTGCACACAATCGTCCCAGCGCCGCAGATCCAGGGTTTCGAAATCGTCCGCAGTGGTGGGGGAGAATTCAGGAAGCTTGATATCGACGCCGCGGACCCAATGACCCTGGGCTTTGAGGAAGCTAACCAGATGATGGCCAATGAAACCACCTGCGCCGGTGACAACAACTCGCGCGTTCTTGAGAATCATAATGCTTTCTCCTGAATAGAAATAGGGATGTGTAATAGCCAAACTCTCCGCGCATGGCGGTGAAGATCTGCTAGGTAGCGCCGATGCCGCGAACAACGGCAGTTACCGTGCGCAGCAGAATGGCGAGATCAAGGAAGATGTTGCGATTCTCGATGTAGAAGAGATCTAGATACAGGTTCTGATGAATGGGCATGGCGCGAGCCGGGCTGATCTGCCAAAGCCCGGTGATTCCGGGAACGGCGTTCAGCCTCAATCGCTCTCGGGGCCTGTACTTCCTCACGATGAACGGCATTTCCGGGCGTGGGCCCACCAGGCTCATATCGCCCTTCAGCACGTTTAGAAGCTGCGGCAACTCGTCGATACTCATACGACGTAGAGCCCGGCCGAGTCTCGTCAAGCGAGGATCGGTGTCGCTGACCGGAGACCGCGCATAGCGGGGAACGCCAGAGTACATACTGCGAAATTTCCACATGTAAAAGGGAACGCCGCGTCTGCCGATACGTTGCTGCCTGATAAAGATCGGGCCCTTGGAATCGATCTTGATGAGCAGCGCGACCGCGAGAAAGAGCGGGAAAGCCAGGATGAACACGACGGAAGCCCCAACGACATCGACAATGCGCTTCGCCAGTTCGCCCGCCGGACTGGTCTCGTACGGGTTTTCGAGCAGCATCCCACCTTCGCCAGCAGACACAATCGCCGCTTCTTCTGTCGCGACCTCCAGCGACACGGGCAAAGCGGACCGGATTTGTAGCGTCTGGTTTCCACTGAGCAGGTGCGCGACTTCGCATCGCAGAACCAGAAGGGCGACGACGAATCCCGCGGTGAGGAAGGCGCACTTGTCCGGCGCTTTATCGATGCCGATACTGCCCATGACGACGAGCATCGCCGCGCAAGCGACCCCGCGTACTAATCCTTCGGTGTCGGCGATATCAAGTGGAGTTCGATAGGGGGGATAGGTGCCAGCAAAGGCGAAGATTGTGGTGATCATCATCGCCAGTGCAAGCGGTGGCAACGATAGATAATGCGGCACGGGCGTGACAAGACTTTCGCCAAATGCGGCCGGTACCAGAATCAGTCCGAGCGAGACTGCCAGGTAATCCAGAATCGCCCGTCGCCAGCCTGGCCTTCTGATCGGCATGAAGGAACGGCCGGACGTGAGGGGATGAACATCAGCACTGCTGGCCAGTGTAGTCAATATGCGTTCGGAAGTTGCCACCGAAACATGTCCTCAGAAAAATGCGATGAGTTGTTGTTTTAGCGAGAGCGGAAAGATGCATTTCTGGATACGCACAGATCGTCATTGGTCGACTGGTCCGCGTCGAGCTCGAACCGGCGTACTCCTGTGACCTGTAGCGCGGCCTGTGCCAGAAATGAAGGGTTATTGACCAGGTAACGTTTCCACAGACGTACGGGCTCCTGGCAAAGGCGATGCAGCCATTGCAGGCCACACGACTTCATCCACCTCGGGCTGTCCTTCAGCCGTCCGGTGTGAAAATCGAAAGCGGCGCCGACTCCGATCATCAGCGTCGCATTGAGACGCGGAGAATATTCCGCCATGAAGTGTTCTTGCTTGGGCGTGCTCAAGCCAACCCATATGATGTCGGGCCGAAGGCGATCGACGAGTTCGGTCAATTCTGCCCTCTCTGCTTCGTTGAGTGGCCGGAATGGCGGTGCGTACGTTCCTGCGATCCGGACGCGCGGGAAGCGCCGACGTAAGCTGGCCTCGAGTTGCTGCGCCACACCAAAATCACCGCCATACAAAAAGTGCGAACAGCTTCGCAGGGCGGTATCGCCGATCACCTCGAGCATCAAGTCCGGCCCAAAGACGCGTCGCATCTGTGGCAGACCCTGCAGGTGGCCCATCCAGACTGTCGGCATGCCGTCCGGCACAACCAGCAACGCGCGCGAAAAGATCTTGCGCAAGGAAGGATCGCGCTGTGCCTCCATCACACCGTGTACGCCTGTGGCGCAAACATAACCTTTCGAGCGAGCGGCGACCGCATCTGCAATCGTTTTCACCGCAAAGGCCATGTTTACGGCATGGACGCCGACGCCAAGCACATTTGCGTGCGGATGGCGAACGTTCCTGCCTGAGGTGTCAGTCATAAGCGAAGTGAATCGACATTGGAAAACAGCCCCGGTAGCGGGTGTGGCTGGCGGCTTCCGGCGAGCAGGGTAGAGTAGAGCGCAACATAGTGGCTCGCCATCTCACGCAGGGAGAAGCGGTCAGGCGCATGCGCTTCTGGAACGGGCTCAAGCAGTGCGGCTTCAATCGCATTTGCAAGCGCCAGCATCGGATTGTCCACGTTCAAACTGAAGTAGCGACAATGGCCGCCGCCGACTTCGTGCAACACCGGGATGTCCGAGCAAAGCACGCGGCTGCCGCACCGCAAAGCCTCCACTACAGGGAAGCAAAAGCCTTCAACGCTCGAAGGCGCGATCAGCAATTCGCATCTGCGATACAGACAGCACAGTTCTCCGTCGGAGAGGGCTGATTCGAAGTGCACAAGTTGCTCCAGCGACAGCCGCTGCACGAGAGACCGGAGAGTCCTGGTTTCGGGGCCTTCCGCTCCAATAATGAGGAGACGCAGCCGTCTGCTGGCGGGGTTACGTTGTCGCAGAAGGTCGAAGGCCGACAGCAGTAGACCAACATTCTTGTTGCGGCGATGTTGTGCCACGGTTAGCAGAAAGGGCTGAGCGGTCAGGTGTGGGTTCGACGGGGCCTTTTCGTCGCTGGGATCGAGCGCCACGCTCTGGTAGATCCGAATGGCTTTTTCCGACGCAACCCGCGGTGCGCAATGCCGCAAGCGATCGAGGGTGAAGTCGGAACTGCATACCACGGTGTCAGACGCCCGCAGACACTGTCGCAGAAATAACCGGTTGAACAGAACTCGAACGTAGCCAAAATTAAGGGGCGCGTCGTAGGGATAAAGATCGTGTAACGCCCCCACCACAGGACAGAAAAATGTTTTTCGGGGTATGGGTGCCGGAAACGAGAGATGGACAACATCCGCTTTCAGATCGCGCGCGGCATGGGAAAGCGTGCGATGGTACCAGCGGTTTCGCGCGAAGGAATTGTTCTCGATGGCAACTGGCACCACGTGCAGCCGCGATCCTGTCAAACCGAAGGCATTCTCGAAATACTCCTGTTGCCATTCGCCGACCAGCAGCGTGACGCGTGAGACCTCCGGCATCTCGACCAGGGAGCTAGCGAGCGTGGCCGCATGACGGCAAATGCCCGAGGGCTGTCGCGCGGACGATACCGCGGCGATAACGATGTGCATGGTTAGAACTCAATCAGGACCTAGCCCGCAGCCGCGGTGACCAGCGCTCTTCCAGGTAGCAACCGCGCAGGAGCTTCTCCGAATAGCGCAACGCCGCAGCCGAGGAACTCAGCAGGCTTCGAATGCCGCGCCGTGCCGCCGGCCACGGCATGGCGCGCAACAAGGGCGAGTAATCCTCCATGACGCGGCGCTTCTCTTCGATCTGCTTTTGCGGCGAGCTGCATGTCTTGCTGTTGGGCTGAAATCGAAAGTCGGCGAGCAAGGCGCGCAGATGCTGGAAGCGGAAACCGCTCCGTGCCAGCCGCACAAAGAATTCCGCATCCAGAGCGAAGTGAAGCCGCTCATCCAGGAAGTGGCCTTCGTCGAACACGCGACGGCGGAAAAACGTCGTGGTGGTCGGTATGTACAACACCCGGTGATAGAGCAGTACGAATTGGCTGAACTCGATTTCGCGCCGGATGCGCTGAGCTTTGCCGTTCTCATCAACAAAGCGATAGTCGCCGTAGATGATGTCCACATCTGGATGCTGTTCGAAGGCGCTCGCCACTCCCTCGAAACACATGGGAAGATACCGGTCGTCGGAGTTGAGCCATCCGACGATGTCGCCGGTAGCGGCTGCAAATCCTTTATTCAATGCGTGACTCTGTCCACGGTCGGGCTCAGACTTCCAGCGCAAGTGTTCCCAGCCGTGGCGTGCCGAATACCGAGTCAGCACATCGAGGGCGCCGTCGGTCGAGCCTCCGTCCATCACGATGTGCTCAGTGTTTTTCCAGCTCTGGGTGTGAACACTCTCCAGAGCTTCGCCGATGAACGCCCCCTGATTGAAGGAAGGCGTGACGATCGAAAAGGAGAGATCGTGTCTCATTCGGCATAGTCCGGCGATGGAGTGCCAGCAAGGCTGATCGACAGCATCGTCATAAGCCACAGTGGAAAACACAACTCGAACCGGTCGGTATCCACCAAGCCGCGGACGAGTACGAGTACGAGGATGGCGGTGGCTAGAGACTTCAGGCTTTGGTTGTGGCTAGTTCTTACTGTGCGATAAAAACTGACGTAAACGGCAACCACCACGAAAAGTCCAACAATGCCGTAAGCGAACACTTGCTGGATCCATTCGTTGTGAGCGTGCCAGGGCTGAAAAGTCCCGAATGGAGGGAAGACCCAGCGGAACGAGTCAAAGCCGTGGCCGAACCACAACTTCTCGCTCGCAATATCAAGCGAAGTAGTCCAGATATAGGTGCGACCGGTGAGCGTCTCCAGGTTGCTACCCTGGGTGTAAAGATCAAGGTAGGCTTCCACCAGTCCCCAGAATGCCAGCAGCAGCAGAGCGCCCGCGACGCCAATATAGGCGCGGACCTTACGACTGATCTTCAGGCCGTGCACAACATAGTAGAGGGAAGAGAACAGGAAGCCAACAATCGTGCCCTTGCTCAGGGTGCGGATGAGGGTAACGACGAAAGCCGCGCACACACAGGTCCATGCGTTGTTCCGTTGCGCAAGATAGGCCGAGAAAAGAGCAGCGACGGCGAACTCGAATCCAATCAGATTCGGATGTAGAAAGTCCTCATTACCCAGTCGGAGGTCGTCCATCGCCGGAGCCGCCCAGGCGATGATCGCCACAACGGCAGCCCCAACGATAAATCCGTGCATGATGCGAATGATGGTTCTTTTCTGCGACTGATAGCGAAGCAGGAGCCAGATGACTATGACATCGGCGACGGTGGCCGACCAATATGCCGCGGCGACGGGAACGGAATTGGTGGTGGTCCACGCCAGGCTTGCCCCTGCCAACGCGAGATAGATCAGGATCCACCGCGGTATCCGCGTTCCCGCATCTTTCAGAGAAAGGTCGTGGGAATCGAGAATCGTGTAGCCCCAAACCAGCAGCATCCAGGTGAGAGTCAACGCCACGGTCACGCCAGCCCCGCCCTGAGGACTGGAGCGGAAGAACAGAAACGTCAACGATCCTTTGAACGCGAGTATGAAACCGGTGATAGCACAGAGCACCAGGACGCGAGAGGTCTCGCCTGTCGCAGGATTGCCGATAGTGGCTGACAGTTCCATCCGAGTCTAGTGTGATTCTGTGCGGGTGAGCGCCATGCGCCCGAGTGTTGAAGATGGCTCGTGCGCCGGTAAAAGCAGACGATAAAGACGCCGGTACATCAGCAAGGTGATGGGTCCATAGAGAAGCCGGCCCGTGGCCGCGCCGACTAAGCCGAAGCGCGGCGCCAGCAGAAACATCGCGATGAGCATGGCAGCTCCACCGGCAAGGTTGAGCAATGCAACCAGCCGCACTTGCGTCAACGCCAGCAGCGCATAGTGGGCGGTGACGTTCAATGAGAGAAAGCCGAAGCTGAGTGCGATGAGCGACAGGACCATCCAGGTTTGTGCAGCGAATGCCGCTCCCATCCAGAGCCGAAGGATCAGTCTGCTGAAGAAAACTAACGGAACGCACATAACAGTGGCCGCGGTTACGTTCAGCAAAAGGATTGAGGCAACTATGCTGCGCAGTTTCGCGGCAGGTGATTTCGACAAGCGTGCGCTTAGATGAGGAAAGAGGAAATGCAATCCGGCGGCAACCAATCCGTGAATCGGCTGTGCAGCTTGTACGCAAATGCTGTAATAGCCCACCGATTCGGCACCCAGCAGGCCTCCGATCAGCAGACGGTCGGCCTGATTGAAGATGCATCCGGCGAGAGCTTGTAGCCAACTGAAGCAGCCGAAGTGAAACACTTCCGCAAAGGCCGTTCGGTTGAACGAGGGAATCAGCCAGATTCGCGCGACCAGCATGCGAACAACAAACATCTGCACCACCGCAGCCAACGCGACGATGCAAAGGGTGGCAGCCATGATGGCGACGATGCCGTAGCCGCGCCACACTAGGAGGCAAGCCGCCAGCACGATCGCGGTACGCGAGATAATGCTGATCTGAACGGCGGGAGCATAGCGCTCGTGCGAGCGCAGCGCGCTTGTCAGAACGCTGTCTATACAGCGAATCAGCAGAATTGCGCTGCCGATCCGAAAGGCAGCGATGGCGTCGCCTCGCAGCGCAGCTTCCACTTTGAAGATAGAGCGTACGGCGTAAGGGGAACCGCACCACAGCAAAAGAGCAAGGAATCCGCCAAGAACAAGGTTGATGGTGAGATTGACGCGCAGGGTGTGCTGGAGGCGCTCGCAGTCGCCTTCTCCGCGATACATGGAAGCGTACTTGATCGCGGCATCGCCGAAGCCGGTACTGATCAGGTTAGAGCTCGTCACCGCAGCGCTTGCCAGCATCCACAATCCAAATTGCAGCAGCCCGAGGTGGTGAAGCAGAAAGGGTGCTGCCAGCAGCATGGTGAGTGGCAGGGCGATATACTCCGCTGTACCATACAGCGCGTTGCGCACGCTGGCTTGGGCCTTCGCTGACGCGCGCAGCGACTGAAGACGCATTCGTATCCCGTTATTGGCCGGGCCCGAAGAGTCAGGAGCGATCTGCAGCAGAGAGTTTTCCACGGGTGAGATGCCGTATTTCCTTGGTGTCGTCCTTCAATGCCGACCAGATCTGCAGGGCGAGCCGTTTGCGTGTATCGTACGGCGAGAGGCGCAACCAGCGATCCCGCATAATGAGCACCATCGCGGCGCTAAAGACGGAGAAGCTGGTGAGCGCCAGGATCATAATCAGGCGAGGCGGGAAGGATTTCTTCTCCGGCCAGCTTGGCGGATCGATGACGCGAACGCTGGGCACCGACTTTACTTCTTCGATCCTGGCCAGTTCGTACTGCTCGGTCAGAAGATCGTAGACCGTTTCCTTTACCTTGACCTGCCGGTAAAGATCGGCCCAGCGCACAGCTAGGACGGGCAGCTGCCGAAGCGACGGATAGAGTGAATTGCTGTCCAGTTCCTCGCTAGAGGCATCGGCGGACCCGCCGAGCTTCTTCAGTTCGTGTTCAAGTTCGCCGACGCGAGCATTCGCGGCGCGCATGCGTACGTTTCCGTCACCGTAAAACTGGCCCAGCGAATCGGCCTCGGAGTGGGCCACGATCAATTGCGCCTGCAACTTGGCACCGGCTTCCACCATCGCCTTGGTCTGCTCTTTCACATCTAGGGTCGTGTTTTTGCTGGCGAAGTCGCTGAGTGCAACCTGTGCCTTCTCGAGATCATTTTGTACCTTCACCAGACGCTGTTCGATGAATTCGCGCTCCCTCCGCGCCGCGGAGGTGTTGACGCGGATGAGAAGGCTATCGAGTTGGTCAAGATAGGCTTGTGCCATGTCCTGCGCTCGCTGACGGTCGGTATCCGTGACCACCACCGTAATCACTCCGCTCTTGCGATCCTCCGTGATGTCCGTGCGGTGGGCCAGCCTCTTGAGCGCGTCTTGCCGATACCGCTTCCGGTAGACCTTCTGGAGTTCGAAGCGATCGACGAGCGTTCCCTCAATCGTCCCGCTATGCAGAAGCTCGACGAACAGGGCGCCTGTGTCTTTCATTCCCAACACGCCGCCCGCGAGTGCGCCCAGAGCGCCCGGCATAGCCTTTCCCGTCAGCGCAGCCAGCATCGCGGTGCCCATGCCCTGTTGCTCAGGAGGCATCATGCGTGTCGTGGACTCGTACTCCTTGGGAGTCAGAAACGCGAAGATTGTGCTCAGGATCAGCGAGCAAAGGAATACCCGTGCGAGGGTGCGCCGGCGGTCCCATAATAGCGACGTGTTCGGCACCCACCCGTCATGGTTGTTCTCAACTGCAATCTCTGCGGGATCGTCGCGGGTTTGCAGCGCCGTTTCCGTAAGAGGTGTCATCAGTGCACGCTCCATCGTGGCGTGTAGGAAAGTTGAAGAGAAGTGCTGACGTTCGATGTCACTCCTGGAGCCAGCAAAGGAAACTGCCAACGCTCGTACTGGACCCCGGCCTGCAAAGCGAAGTTCGCGCTCAGCGCGAGGTTGGTATTGACGTTCATGTCCTGCAACCACCCTCCCTGGAGGAAGCTGTGATCGACCGACATACTTCTGTAACCCACTTGCAGTGTGTTACGGCCCGAGAACCAGTACGTGCTGGTAAGCTGCACTCCATTTCCCTGGCGGCCCACCCAACTGCCCATAAGCTGACGGGCATTCGTATAGCCGTCGAGATAATGGACGTTGAAGTAGAAGAAGCCGGGGAAGAGGCGGCTGGGGGTTACGGCTCCTTCCGCCCGCAAGTCCAGCTTGTGCAGATAAGGCAGCTTGGGAAAGTAGAGGCCGGGGGCCCAAGCGCTGTGAGTCGGAAACGCGGGAGGAAAGGACTCGTCGTCGGCGAAGCTGTCAACGTAGAACGTTACCCAGTCGCGAAGACCTGGGATGCGATAGGTGAAATCGAAGCCGGCGCGGCGGTCGCCCGGATCATTCGAGTTGAAGTTGCCGCTCTGCGTCGAAGTGAGGCTGCGCCAGAAACTGGCAAATGTAACAGGAAATCCGGGGCCGCCGAAGATCACGGTCCGCGAAAATCCGATCTCCATATTCGGGGAAGGTTTCAGCGTCCACTTCATGCCGTTGATGTAGGGTTGATCGCTAAGGGAGACACCTGACTGTCCGGCAATCGAGCCGTTGGGTAGCTGCGCGAACTGCTGCCCCGAAAGCCGTCCCAGGAAAAACTGCACGCGCATCGGCCCCAGCACACCAAGAAAGCCCGGCAGCTTGAAGGGGCTGACGCGGTCATAACGCAACATGGGAATGGAGGGAGCGTTATTGGTGAAGATCATTGCCTGCCCGGAATCAGGGCCCCACCACAGAGCCTGCTGGCCGAAGGACAATTGGTTGTTCTTGAATGTCACCGAAGCGTACGCCTCGATGAAACGAAACTGCGAGACGCTGGAAGCTGGACCAGCCGAAGCCCCAGGAGTGAAGTCGGCCTGTGCGATGGCCGCTTGAGCAGCCCGCGAAGGTTGCTCAACCGTTCCGCCCTTCTGATATTCACCGCGTACGTAAAAGGCCAGTGGGCCTGCGACCGCGCGCACCGCTGCTCCAGTGTAAGAGTTCAGGCCTTTGCCATAGGGTCTGCCAAAGTCGTTGACTATGGTCTGCCCGAAGTGATAACCGTCGACGACAGGATTGCCGGAGATTCCTAGTAGCTGGCTGTAAACGGACTCCACTTGAAAACCGGTATTCGGTGCGCCGTCCTCGCGACGAAGCTCCAAGGCAAACTCTGTGCTAAGGCTGCGGTATAACGCGCCGGCTTCGACGCCGGAATTGTCGGCGGCGCGATCTCCGGCCTCGATTACCAGTCGAGCGCATTCCATCCGCGTCCATGGGCGTTGCCCGAGGAAATCGGTTTGCACATAGCCGAGTGCAGCCAGACGGTCGAAGGCCGGGTACACCCAACTGTCGATCGGTACATACGGGGAGCCCATGTTCGCAGGGTTTCTCTGCTTCAAACTGACCGCTGCTTGCGCCGCGCCCGTTGACGAGCCGGCAGATTGTCCATAGACCAGTAACGAGAAGGGCAGGGTGATCAAAACTAGTAGAACCCCTGAGCTGAAGTACCGCATACGTGCGGCTACAAAGCCCCTGCGAGATTGGCGGTGATGGCTATGGATGAAAGTACCTGGGCGGTGGCCAGCATGTTACGCCAGAACATGGAGCCGCCCAGGATTTTTTGCGGTACCACAACTACATCCCCCGGCTCCATCTTGGTATCCAGAACGCCGTCGCTGTACCACTCACCTGAGCGGCGTCCCACAACCGAGCCGTTGGCGCGGATGACGAATACTTCTTTCGTATTCGCCATGTTGGTAGCCCCGCCAGCGTGCCGCAGATACCAGCCGGCGCTCTTGCCGGGAACGTACGTGAGGGCGACAGCGTTATAAACCTGTCCGCTGACCAGAACAAAGCCCGGTTGCTTTGGCACGGTGAGGACATCGCCTGCTCGTAGCTCAATATCTGCCGGCGTATTCTCCCAACTGGCGATGTCGGACGAGATCTTGATCACGAGCCGCCCGGTTGGAGGCTGGCTCTTGAGTTTGGCCACCACCTCCCGCTGCTGTGCTACGACCAACTGCGCCACTCCGATCTGTTCCTGCATGCTGCCGGTGGGGGCTATGTGGACGCCTGCCGAAGTTGTCTCGATCTGCCGGATCAATTCGTCACGGCCCTTCTGTTCCATTTCGCGGACCTGATTGCGCACCAGAACGGCGCCGGTGGGGTATGCACTGCTGGTGAATCCGCCGGCACGCTTCAGCACAGAGCTAAGTTTCTCGCCTTCCTGGATGCCGTACATGCCAGGATAGGTGACTTCGCCCTTCAATGACACCGATGCGCCGATGTTGTTCCAACCGGAGATCTGATGAATGGTGAGCACGTCTCCGGGCTTCAGCAGCACGTCGGCATTGGAATCGTCGTCCTCAACCGCCCGGCCGATGTTGACCGTGACACGGTGGGTCACAACCTTCTCGCCATTCTTAATGCTGTAGCTGGCGAGGTCGGCGGCGTCGAGCAAGGCGCTGCGTTTGAAACCACCCGCCATGCGCACAAGCTGAGCAGCCGTGAGGCCTTCCGGCAACGGATACTGCCCGGGCCGGCGCACTTCACCATGAATGGCGACGCTGGGAGCATCGGTCTCGTAGCGGCCGTACAGTCGAACCGTATCGAACGCCTGAAGATTCACAGGACTGTTACCGATCAGTACCTGCGACAAATTGAACTCGATGGTTTCGGGGCGGTAATCGGGCGGCCGCAGGCGAACGATCTCGCCGTGCTCCGACGGTTCCGGCAGCACATCCTGATAAGAACGGATCACATCGTTCAGTGTCATGTTCTCGCTGTAGGGATATTTGCCCGGCCGTACGACGTGTCCTTCGAGGTAAATAGAGCGCTCGCTGTAGGGCAGGATAGGAGCAACCGTGATTTTGTCGCCGTCCTGAATTTTGAAGGCTTCGATGGCTTTCTGGGCGCCATCCGTGCTGCTGTCCGGAGGCACATTCACGCTCAACGTGATGCGCTTATCGTGCTCCTCGATCCGCTCGACGCGAATATCCCGCATCTGTGCCGAGACCATCACCCCGCCCGCCAGCGTCAGCACCTCCGATAGCGTGGTTTCATTCCGCAACTCATAAATGGCGGGCCGGCGTACCATCCCCGAAATCGTGATCTGTTGCCGGACCGGAGGTATCAGGATGGTGTCCCCGGGTTCCAGGCGTTCTGTGTCCGAACGGACGCCGTGCAGAAGAAACTCGTAGAGATCAACCTCGCGGATCAACTCCTTGCCGCGATAATGACGGACGGTGCGCAACGATCCGATGGCGGTTGGTCCTCCCGCTGCGTAGAGCGCGTTTAGCGGCGTGGAAAGCGAGCTAACGTCGTACGCGCCAGGACGCTGTACATCGCCTACTACGTACACACGCACGGTGCGCAGGCGCGCAACCGAGACTTCGACCTTCGCATCACGGAATTGCCGCGCCAGCGCATACTGAATTGACGTCTGTGCCTGCGAAAGGGTTGAACCGGCGAGAACAATTGGACCAGCTTCCGGCAGCGAGACCTCTCCCCCGCGATCGACCACCCGGGAGAACTGCTGTGCAAGGCCTCCCCACAAGCTGATGTTGATACTGTCGCCGGGACCGAGCACATAATCCGGGCCGACCGGCATGTCGAGAGTCATCTGCTTGGATTGCATCCCGCGGCTGAGAAAAAGGTCGGAACCGAAGCGTTTGAGCGACGAAGTTTGATCGGGAACCTGGGTGTAGAGATCGCGCATCGCCATAAGATTCATGGGCGCGGTCCGGCGTAACAGCTGTGGGTTGCCGTCGGGACTTGCATCGGATGCCAGCTTCGAGGTTTTAGACTTGGTGCTGCTACTGCTGCTTCGCCCGGTCGCGGGACGCTGAGCATCAGCGGTGGTCAAGCCATCTACGCTGCTCAAATCAGGTGAAAGAGTGGAGGGCAAGCCCGTGCCGGATTGCATGGCGTCGGCACGTGAAGCGTTAAGCTGGCTCAGGTTGCTGTCAGACCCTGTCGGCATGCGAGGCATCGACGGAAGTGATGACTGGTTGTCGTCGTCCTCCGAATCCTGCTGCCCGGCTTTGGCCTGCTCAATATCAGCTGCTGTGACATAGCCCCGTGCCCGTAGCCACAGCGTGATGTTCGCTCGAACACTTGCGTCCGACACAATCTTGCCGAGCAACATCTCATCGGTAATCGAGTCTTCCTGTATCTGGACGCCTTGGGCCTGGAGTTGTTCGGCTGCCTGATGTTTGAGGTCGACCATCAATTCGGGCTTCTCGCGCAGTAGTTCGATGATCGCGCTCGCCGGCAAAGCCCCATCCGTACTCGGAGTCGCCGCAGAAGGCGAGTCCGCTGGGGAGGTAGTGCTGTCAGGGAGCTCCTGCGAATGAGCTAGCGACGAAAGAACGAGAATCAGCAGTAGTGGGCAAAGGCGGGCGACGAGCTTGTAACGCGTATTTGCTGTCATTGCAGTATCAAGGTCGAAAGATAGATTCATGTCATTAATCGGCAACATCGGCTACGCAGCCGGAGGAACGACTGGCCTGATTTGCGTCTTGCACTTTGCCAAGCCGCTTCCAGTGCCACGAGGCAACGAGATAACGAGAGCCTGCTCTCAGGTGGAAACGCAGGCGGAAGAAGTAGTAGCCCCAGCGTGCGGCGGCCGCCAGGATTCGTTTTCCCAGGCCGGCAGACGGAGCCGCGACAACTGGCGCTGGAGCACTTCGCGGAAGCAGACGGCGCCGGATTTCGGATGCACTCTGCTCGCCACAAATTGCGCTCTCCAAAAGCAGGTAAAGCTTGCTTCCGGGGAAGTCGGCCAGAAGCACGTCGTCTCCGTAGCGATCGATCCACAACGCGACCGGCGCAGGAAGAGGCCAGTTGGTTAACCGGTCGGCCCCCAACTCGCCAAACGCTTTTTGCGCCATGCGTGCAGCCATTCCTACCGCGAGCGCGCAGTCGTTCTCGTGTTCAGCACGCGCTCCGATCTCCTGCCAGAAGGAGTCATCATCGGCGTGTTCACGCACAAAACGCCGGAACTCCAGCAGCCAAGAGATGCGAGTCCATTCGCTGCGAAAGTGCCCGCAAAGATGCAGTGCCTGCGAGAGGAACATGTCTTCGCGCGAAAGCGCCGGATACGAGTAGCCGTTCATGGTCATCACGCGGGAGCGCCGCAGCAGCTCGGGATGCGAATCGAAACGTGCTTCATCGCACACGTGTAGTTCCACGGATTTCTGCGGCTTGGACTTATAAAGATCGCGCAGGTGGGGAGTTCGGCCATCGTCGGTCTTGAACTCCATGACGTGGTCGTTTGTCGCAATCAGCGAATATCCCAAAGAAGCTAAAACGCCAGCGCATTTTGAGGCATCGCGTTTGGCGATGAGGAAGTCGCAATCCATTTGATAACGCAGCGACAGATCGGGGCAGTAGTCGGGAACAAGCGTGAAGCCTTTGAGATTCACGTACGCAACACATGCCTTGCGAAACGCCGTATCGATCCGCGCGAATTCCTCGAACAGAAACGCAGTACGCTGTCGATTGCTGTTGTATCGCCGTTCCAACTGAGAGAGGACAACTGCGGGGGCGGCGTCTTCGATGTTCCGTGTCCGCAGGGCCTGCAAGAAATAGAGAGCGAGCCCACTGGCATCCAGCCAACGGAAGTTTCGTTGCCAACGGCGCGCCGAGAAGCGTTTAAGGCGCTCCTTATGCTGGGCCGCGTCCGCATCGCGAAACGTCGCAATGACCGTTGCTGCGAGTTGGCGATCCATTGGGGAGCTTGTATTTCCTGCGGCAGTAAAGCTTATCAACCGCGGCCGACTGAGCGACGCTGTGCCAGGTGTGGTTCGCGGATCGGCTCGATGTCGAATTCGCTGACTTCGACAGCCACCGAACGCAGGATGAAATCGAGCGAGAGCACCACCCGCAGCTCCTGCTTTCGCCGCACCAGAATTCCCTGCATGCCTGCGAGAGGTCCGGCGACAATCCGCACCCGATCGCCGGCCTTTAGAAACGGATGAGGCTCTGCCCGGCATATAACGCTCAGGACGCGCAGAGCCTCAATGTCTTCCGGGGCTAGAGCCGTCGGGTGTGCAGAATTCACGGCAAAACCGATTACGCCCGGTAACCGCAACAGGCGCAGCCTCTCACAAAGTGGGAGCTTGACAAACAAGTAACACGGGAACAACGGTAGCTCGAGATCGGCAGTCACCCCGTTCTTCCAGCGATTTCTGGTTCGCTGCAGGGGCAGGAACTCCTCGATGGCGCGAGCGCGAAGTTCTTCGGCCACGCGCTTTTCGTGACGAGGCCGGGTCTGCACCGCGTACCACTCTGAAGGATTTATCGGAGAGTCCGTGTCCGAATGCTCTTGAGTGACATTGCGCGAACCGATCCAATCTGAGGTTCTAGGTAAGGTCTGCATCGGATTACAAATTTCTTAAGCCATCTGGCGGTGCAATCACGTGAAAGCTTCGCCCTGTCACTTAGGATCGTGTGACCTGCCCGGTGCAAATGCACCCGTTTGGACTAACTTCGTCCGGCAATTCGGCGTCATCCGGAAGAGTTGTGCAACGACGATTGCTGTTGACCCACTCTGTCGCGGTGTGCCGTTTTCGTTGTCGATGCGCCGATGTGAGCATCGAGGCTCAGCAGCAGCGTGATTGCAGTCACAATAAACTCGGCACATTCCACGGTTGTCAAACCTCTATGGCTGATTTGTGACTTTTTCGTCAAAGCATGACGATGTTGGAATTCCGAAGCTTTGTAGAAAAAGAATGACTGCGGGTGAATCGGTGCGGAATTACTGTGCGAGATCGAGTGTGCCGGCAGCAGCGGCGGAACGGTTGGGCGACCGAACTGTTGACCCACCATCCTTCAACGCGCGGCGGACGATTCCGAATACGGAGAGAAATACAGCGCCCGCGATGATCTTGGCGAAGCCAGCTCCCATCAGTCCCACGCTGCGAATCAGGATATACGCGACCGCGAGTGACAAAACGCCGGCGCCGAGATTGACAAACACAAGAGCGCGCGAGCGTCCCAGCGCGAGCGCGGCATAATGGGGAACGACGCTGAGAGCGAGAAGTCCATTGCCGATCACCATGGCGATCAGGAGGCCATGATACTGTCCCGCCACCGCATTTCCCAGCCAGAGCCGCAGGATCGTCTTCGCACCCGCGATCATCGTTGCGCAGATCGTCAGCACCACCAGTGTTGCCGATGCGCTAGCCACGCGATAACGGTGCGCTGTCTCACTCCAGCGTCCTGACGCGGTCTGCGCACTGAAGTTCGGGAAGATGAAGTTGAACGCAGAAGCCATCAGGGCATGAATGGGCTGGGTAAGTTGATTGCACAATGCATAAAAAGCGAGGGGCCCCGTACCGAGTAATCCCGCAACCAGCAATCGATCAGCATATCCGGTCAGGATGCCAAATGTGGATTTAAGCCAGGTGAACGCTCCGAAGGAGAAGACATCCCGGATGCCGGTTCGAAGATCAAGTGCGTGCCACGATCCATCCGTTTTGAGGGTCCGGTGCGCCAGCCACGCCTGGCAGGCAAGGCTGAGAAGTCCGATGGCCAACGTCGCCCAAAAAATCGCGATCAAACCATGACCTCTCAACGCCAACGCGAGTGCCGATAATGTAACCGAAGTGCGGGCGACCACAGAGATCGCCACCATCGGCCGGTATTGCTCGCAGCCGCGCAGCGCGCATGTAAATACAGCCTCGGCGAATCGGACGACAAGCAGAGCAGCGCTGACGCGTAGCGCGACGATTCCCGCGTGGCGAAGGTTGGGCCCAACGGCGAAGACATGGCCGATCAACCACGGCGCGCAAGCAATCATGATCACGGCCGACAGCAGACCGAATGCGCAATTCACTGCCAGCACGGCTGCCACCGAGCGCGCCGCACCGTTGTGGTCGCCGCTGCTCCGATACATCGAAACATATTTTGTCGCTCCATCACCGAAACCGCCGCCCAATCCACTGGCCGTGGCCGCGATAGAGTTCACCAGCATCCACGTGCCGTACTGTTGCACACCGAGCGTTCTTAGCAGCAGGGGAGCGGCGATCAGCATGATCGCCGGCTGCGAAACGTAGTCCAGCACACTGTAGAAGACATTCTGGCGTATCGATGTCGATGGCATCGTCATATACGATCCGTCATTCGCTCGCCAAGGGTGGAGATTCCGAGCGTTGCCACCGATCGAGAAGTAGCGGAAGCAATTCATTGACGAACCGGTCGGCCGACACGGGAGGCGCGAGAAATCCCAGGATCTCGCAACGCTCGCAGTCGAGCGTAAGTACACTGCCCGTGCCAACGAGAAGCGTCGTCAACGGCCCTACCGACAGGACCGTCAGGTTCGAACCATCATGCGGTGCACTCCGATCCCGAATCACTTTCATGGCCAGGAAAGTTGAATACCTTTCGCTTCCGCCGCTAACGCATGCCCGCTGTATCGCGGCAATCACGTCGGGATCGTTGCTTTGGACCGCGATCTCAATTGTCCCAATCACCACCTGTGCGCGATGCGGCGCGGTAGCAAAGCGCTGTAGTAAGTCCGGAACATTGGTTTCCATGGCGGTCACGCTGGTACGCCCTGACGCAGTCCTGTGAAAAAGTGTTGCAAACCGCGGACCGCTACGCTCGGCGGCCCGCCGTAGCTGAGCTTCCAACATGACAGTCGTGACAGTTGGCTGATGATCGCGGTTCGGGCTTGAATCATGAGCTCCAGTTCGGTCGGAAGACGTTCCACACTGCGTTCGACGTAGAGTTGCGCCTCGTCGGCGGAAACAGGAAGCAGCTGGCAGCGTTCTTCGGTGGCCGTACGTTCTAGGAAGAAAAACCACCGTGGCTCGCAAGAAAGTTTGACCTCAGCCCCAAGTTTTTCTGCCGGCAACTCGTAAGCCAGTTCATGATTCAGGGCGAGACAAAGAGGAAATTGAGTCAGTCCCGGGAAGTAATTTACTGCATCGGGCAGCAGCTTGGCCGGTGAGGACATTCCGTGTGCGACCAGTTCGCCACGAGCGACGGTTAAATAGGTCCAATCATCGGATACGAAGTGGAAACCTTGTTGTGCCAGCGCAACCGACAAGGTAGATTTCCCCGCACCCGATGCACCTGCGATCAAAATTCCTCCTCCGTCGATTTGCAGGCACGCGGAATGGACTGGAACCACGCCTACGGCAGGCCCAAGTACACCCACCACAATTGGTAGCAGAATACGGTCCCAGAATTTTGAATCGCTTACAACCGTCTCTGAGATGACCGCGCTCACATTGCGGCGTAGCAGGTCAAAGACGAATATGTTGGCCTCTCCAAATGAAGCGATAACCAAGTGACGCATGCCGCGAAAATGAGGACGACCTACGCTCGCGCTTGCTCCATGGTTGACACGAACGCGCATGTCAAACGCCGGAGATAAAGAGTATGTATCAGTGGCCTGCCATGCCCGGAGAGTCTCTCCCACAGCGGGGGAGTTCGTCAAAAGCCGGCAGAGTGCGCCGGCCAAATGCAGCTCATAGCGGCAATTCAGCGCCGCGTCATCGATCACAATCTCGCGCCTCATCGATGATCACTTTATCGCGGAATCGCACACGGTAAACGTCCTCAAACCAAAGCTGACAATTTGTTGACATCGCGGTGACAACCCAGCGCAGCGAGCGATCTTAGGATGACCCCACTACGGAATTCGGTATGAAGAAAAAAGTCGTCTTCTTCTTTCCATCGTTTGCTAGCAGTGAGGCCACTGCCCCGTTGGGCATTCTAGCCGTTGCCACGCCCCTGCTTCGCGCCGGCTATGAAGTTCGCATCATCGATTCGACCATCACTCCCAACTACAAGCAGCGCGTTCTTGAAGAAGCACGCGACGCGCTCTGCCTTGGTGTGTCGCTGGTCACGGGACCCATGATTCGCGAAACGGCAGAAATCGGGCGAGCCTTGAAAGCGTGGAATCCCGATTTCCCCATCATTTTGGGCGGCTGGCATCCGTCCCTACTGCCCAAGCAAACTCTAGAAGCCCCGTTCATCGACTATGTCGTGCGAGGCCAAGGAGAGGATGCGCTGCTGGAACTGGTGCAGCACATCGAAAGTGGATCGGCGCCTGACTTTGTTGCCGGCATCGGTTTCAAGCGCGATGGAAAAGTGATTTTCACCGGCGAGCGGCCTCTCCGGCCAATCGTCGATATGCCTTCCAAGGCTTACCACCTCGCCGACTTTGACGCGTACGAGCGCGTGTGCGGCCGGCGTTGGGCGATGTACATTTCAAGCCTCGCGTGTCCCTACAATTGTGCCTACTGTACCAACGCCGGCGTGTATGGGCGCAAGTGGAATGCGTTGCCCGCCGAGCAGTTCGTCGAGGAGACCGTCGATCTCACGCGACGCTACGAGCTGGAAATGCTCTGGGTCGTGGACGACAATTTCTTGGTCGATCTCGATCGTGCGCGCGAGATAGCTGCGGGACTAGTACGAGCAGGTGCCAATTTCCAATGGAGCATTCAAGCCACCACCAACCTGGTTGCGAGACTTTCGCGTGACGATCTGAAACTGCTGCGCCGCAGTGGCCTCCACCAGATCTGCCAGGGAGCGGAGTCGGGTTCGAAAAAAATGCTGGAGGCCATGAACAAGGACTTCCAGAACTTCGATTCGATCTACGAAAGTGCGGCGCGATGTGTCTCAGCCGGAATCCGGCCGTCCTTCAACATCATCTTCGCCTTTCCTGGCGAAGGCCGCGCCGAGCGGCGTGAGACCGTGCGCTTCATCATGGACATGTGCCGGCGCTTCCCGGGCGCGGAGTTCTGGACCAACATTTTCACGCCCTATCCGGGCGCACCCGTTATGGAGCGGGCGAAGGAAATCGGCATCGAAGTGCCGACGTCATTTGAGGGCTGGGCCGATTTCTTCCCGCGTTATACCAAGTTGCCCTGGCTGAACGGGCGCGAGCATCAGCGCCTGCAGGTGATGCGGGACTACCTGCGTGTCGCCTTCGATCGTGTCCCGATTGCCGCCGACCGACGCAGTCGCTTCACACGCACAGCGCAGAAATGCATTTCGTTGCCTGCACGCTGGCGGTTAGAGCATGACGCTCTTGCCTTACCGGTGGAACTGTGGCTTAACAACAAGCTGAAAGAGAGAACCGCGGCGGCAATGAAGCCCGTGGTGGATGCCAAGCGGCTGGAACCAGCTGCGGAACAGGCGGCGTGCTGATGCGCGGCAAAGTTGTACTGTTCTATCCCCCGTACGATGGACCCGCACTAAGCGCGCCGCTGTGTCTACTATCGCTGGCGGCGACTCTGCGTGCTGCGGACTTCCAGGTTGTAGTCGTTGATGCGGCCATTGAGCCGGATTACGAACGGCGCATTCTCGCCGAAGTGTCAGACGCGCTCTGCCTAGGCATTTCGGTGCTGACCGGGCCAATGATCGCCGGTGCGATTGCGGTTTCAACCGCTGTCAAGGCCCGGCAACCGAAGTTTCCTGTCATCTACGGTGGATGGCACCCCAGCCTGCTTCCGGGCGAAACGTTGAATGAGCCGTTTGTCGACGCTGTCGTCCGCGGTCAGGGTGAAGTGACGCTGCTAGAAATCGCGGACGCATTAGCCGAGGGCAAATCATTTGAGGGAATCAACGGCTTGTCGTGGAAGAGTGATGGGGTGGCGCGTCACAACCTTGAACGCCGAGTGCAGCCGCTGGAAACGCTGCCGACCCCCGCATTCGATCTGGTGGATTTCGATGCATACGAACGGGCCTGCGGCGTTCGCAAGCTGGCTTATGCCACTAGCGTTGGTTGTCCTTATGCCTGCAACTATTGCACAGACATGGTTTTTTACAAGCGGCGCTTCAACGCGCTATCGGCGGAGCGTGTCGCTGGCGAATTAGCTGCGTTGGTTACCCGCTACCGCATCGAGGAAGTCGCGCTGCTGGATTCTAACTTTCCCGTAGATCTTCGTCGCGCCCTTCGCATCGCCGTCGCCATCAAGGAGTCGGGTGTCAGGTTCCGCTGGACGTTCCAGGCATCCACCGATTTTCTGTGCCGCATGAGCGAGGACGAGGTGCGGTTGCTGGGCGAAAGCGGCGTGTCGCATATGGGATTCGGCACTGAGTCTACCTCGGAAGACGTACTGAAGCTGATGAACAAGCGCCATCAGCGCGTCGATGAAATGTTCGAAACGGCGCGCAAGGCAAACCTCGCTAACATCCGGGTTACGTTCAACCTGATATTCGGCTACCCGGGAGAGACAGAAGCCGATCGCGCCATCACCTTTCGCACGATGAGCGAGATTGCGCGGCAATTCCATAACGTCAATTTTTCTCCGAATATCTTTACCCCATATCCGGGCATTCCCATCTGGCCGCAGTTGCGCAGCCTGGGTGTGCACGAGCCGAAATCGCTGCGGGAATGGATGGAGATGCCGCTGGGCGCGAATGTGCTTCCCTGGTTACAAGGCAAGGAACTCGAACGGTTGCAGCGCATGCTGGAGTACTTCCTCCTCAACAGCCAGATCCATCACTCGCGAAACAAGAGTTTTCCGCTGCTGCGGCGGAGCGTGCGTCGCATTGTACAGGCGCCGGTGGGCTGGAGATTGCGTCGCAGCCGTTATGCATTTCCGTGGGAGCTGTGGCTGGCGCGCTCAACCGAACGACTGGTATTGCGGCGTTCCCTCGTCACAGGGCAGGAACTGCCAAAGGAGCCTGCGAGCGCATGTTGAACGGACAGCATTCACGAGGTGACAGGTGACCGATGTTCTACTGACACATTCGTATCACCTGCCGTACGACCGCAAGCAGGTGCGTAAGATGCAGCCCTATCTGCCGCTGGGGACGCTGTATGCCGCGTCAGTACTGCGTGCACAGGATCTCCCGGTCGCGGTGTTCGACACCATGCTGAGCGATCCGGTCAGCGGATTTCCGGCTGCGCTCACGCAGCACTGTCCCAAGCTGGTCGCGATCTACGAAGACGACTTCAACTTCCTCTCGAAGATGTGTCTGACGCGCATGCGCGAGCTGGCCTGGTGGATGATCGATGAGGCCCATCGCCGCGGGGCGACGGTGATCGTGCATGGCTCCGATGCCAGCGACCACGCGGAAGATTATTTGAGACGAGGCGCGGATTATGTGCTGATCGGCGAGGCTGAGAGAACCTTGGCCGAACTTTGCCGGAACCTGCTGCAATGCGGTGAGCCCGGAATGGTGGAGGGGCTCGTTACGCTCGAGAGCAGCAACTGGACAGCAGTTCGCATGGCGGCTGTGCGTCGAGGCAACTCATGGATTGATCTGCCTGAACCAGCGCGAGACCTCATCGACATCACGCCTTATCGGGCTGCATGGAAGAAGGCTCACGGTTACTTCTCGATGAATGCGGTTGCCAGCCGGGGCTGCCCCTATCGCTGTAATTGGTGCGCGAAACCTATCTCAGGCGACCGCTTTCATGTTCGTCCGGCGGAGGCCGTGGCGGAGGAAATCCTTCAGCTGAAGGAGAGCTACGGCGCTGAGCATGTGTGGTTCGGCGATGACGTCTTCGCTTTGAACCATCATTGGTCCGAACAGTTTGCCACCGCGATAGGAAAACGACAAAGTGTGGTTCCGTTCAAAATTCAGTCGCGCGCGGACTTGATGACGGATGGGACCGTGCAAGCTTTGCGGCGTGCCGGATGTGCCGAAGTGTGGATGGGCGTGGAATCCGGATCACAACAGGTGCTGGATGCAATGGACAAAGGCTTGCAAGTCGCTGAGGTTGTCGACGCGCGGGGCCGATTGAAGGAAGCTGGCATTCGCGCCTGTTATTTCCTGCAGTTCGGATATCCGGGCGAAACCTGGAAAGACATCGAGCAGACGATCGCTTTGGTGCGCCTCACTCGTCCTTACGACATCGGGGTCTCGGTTTCGTATCCGTTGCCGAACACCCGCTTCTACCAGAAGGTGCAAGCGGAGTTAGGCGGTAAACGCAATTGGACCGACAGCGACGACCTGTGCGTGATGTTCACCGCCGAGTACCAGGACGCTTTCTACCACGCCATCCGCGACGCGTTGCATGCCGAGGTTGATTCCTGGCGGACTCCGGATGCGAGCAATCAGGTGGAGAGACTGTGGCATCGAGTCTCGGAACTCGAGCCCCAAAGCCGTAATGCCAGCCCTACGCGCTTTCGCATAGAAGGGGCGGAAGCCAGTACTGTCGAGCATTCCCAGCTTATCCCACTATGTCAGATATCGGGCGCCACGAGGGAGGCCTGAATGCCAGAGTTGCTTCTCACCCACGGATATTTCATGTTCGGCGATCCCAAGGAGATGCAGATCCTGAAGCCGTATGCCCCCCTGGGCCTTCTGTACTTGTGCTCGCATCTCCGTGCGCAGGGATTCGACGTGGATGTGTTCGATACGACATTCTCCACACGCGATATGCTCTTTCATCATCTGCGCAGCGAAAAGCCTTCGGTGCTGGGCGTATACGCGAATCTGATGACACGCCGGAACGTCGTCGACATCTTGGGCGTCGCAAAGGAAGCCGGCTGGAGGACAGTTGTCGGCGGTCCCGAGCCGGGCGCCTACGCCCAGGAATACCTTGAAGCAGGCGCGGATTTCGTGGTCTTCGGGGAAGGCGAAATAACCATGCAGGAACTCCTGCAGGCGTACCGGGCTGGAGCGTCCGATTCGGTTGCAGGCATCGCCGGTATCGCTTTTCTCGATGAGAACGGGATTATGCGGCAAACCATGCCGCGTGCACAGATCGCCGATTTGGACGCCCAGCCTTGGCCCGCACGTGACGCCATCGATATTCAGCGCTACGTGCGCACGTGGAGAGAGGCGCACGGACAGGGTTCGGTGTCACTGATTACGGCGCGCGGATGTCCATACAAGTGCCGCTGGTGCAGCCATCAGGTGTTCGGCATGACGCACCGCAGGCGCAATCCTGTAATCGTAGTGGACGAGTTGGAGTTTCTGATGCAGCGCTACTCACCCGATATGGCTTGGGTGGCGGACGACGTCTTCACGATCCACCACGGTTGGATTCGCAAGTATGCGGCCGAGATGAAGCGTCGTGGTCTGCACATTCCGTTCGAGTGCATCTCGCGAGCTGATCGCCTGAATGAGGAGATGCTCGACCTGCTGGCGGAACTCGGATGCTTCCGCATCTGGATCGGCTCAGAGAGCGGATCGCAACGCATTCTCGATGCGATGGAACGAGGCGTAAAAGTCGAGCAGGTGCAAAAGTCGATCGAGTTGAGCCGCGCCCGGGGCATACAGAGCGGAATGTTCCTAATGTGGGGTTATGAAGACGAACAGCTAACTGACATCGAAGCGACGATCGAACATGTGAAACGGTCGCAACCCGATATTTTCTTCACCACCGTGGCCTACCCCATCAAGGGGACGCCGTATTACGAGAAGGTCCGAGACCGGCTGGTTCAGTTGAATGCCTGGAACACGAGTTCCGACCGTGAGCTGAGGATCAAGGGTCGACATTCGCGCAGGTTTTACGACCATGCGGACCGGCTCTTGCGGGATGAGGTAGCGCTCACGCAGTTGACGCGGCAGAATGCGACCGATCCGCACGCGATCGCAGCGCTGGAGTCACGAATCCGGAGCGAGCGCGAGGGTATGGCTTCAACCTATACGGAGGTCGAAGCGTGACCGGCCGCACAACTCCATTGGAACGTCAGCCTGGGCTTGCTTTCGATACCATCGCGGAGCAGTACGACGATATCTTTACACACTCGCTTATAGGACGCGCGCAACGTGACGCGGTCTGGCACGTGTTGAAGCAGACGTTCAGGGCAGGCGATCACATTCTTGAGTTGAACTGTGGGACCGGCGAGGATGCACTGTTTCTGGCACAGATGGGTGTTTCGGTTTTTGCTTGTGATGTTTCGGAGAAGATGATCGCCGTGGCCGCCCGCCGCATAGCAAAGGAGCCGCGGGGTGCGCAGGTGCACCTCGAAGTCCGGCCCACGGAGCAGATCGACGGGTTGCGCAACAGCCCCTTCGATGGAGCATTCTCCAATTTTTCCGGGCTGAACTGCGTCATCGACCTCGCACAAACCGCGCGCCAGCTTGCGGCGCTGGTTAAGCCGCGCGGGCGGCTGGTGCTGTGCCTCTCCACGCGTTTCTGTCTTTGGGAGACACTGTGGTATCTGGCACATCATGATTTGACGCGGGCAGCGCGCAGATGGCGAGGCAAAACCTCCGCCAGTCTCGGCGATATTGCGCTGGAGATTCGGTATCCCACAATGCGAGATATGCGCAAGCTGTTTGCTCCCGCCTTCTCCTTGCGCCGTTACAAAGGCATTGGGGTCGCCGTGCCGCCATCCTACGTGGAGCACTTGGCGGCCAAATATCCACGAGCTCTGAAGGGGTTGCAGGCTATCGACCGCGCCATCGCAACTTGGCCGGGATATCGCGCCGTTGGCGATCACATGTTGTTGGTATTGGAAAGGAACAAGGCATGAATACCCCCGCGAAATCACACGCCGTTATCGCGCAGGGTACTCACCGGGCGCTGGAAGTGCAGTTGCAGTGTCCGCAATGCGGAGCACTTGTTGGCACGCTGCGAGAGGACGAGTTTCCGCCGGAATTCTTGTATTCCTGCGCGACTTGTTTCTTCCAGATGCTCAATGAGGATGGGGTCTGGAAGGCATTACCCCGCAGACGAGCGGCGCATTTTACTCAGTTCATGCGCGAGTATCAGGTGGTGCGGGAGGCCGAAGGCCGGGTGAGTAGCAATCCCGAATACTACCTGGCGTTGCCCTACCAGGATCTTTCCGGACACAACCGCAAACAGTGGGCGATTCGCGCGCGAACATACCGCTTTGTCGAACAGAAAATCCTGCCGAGGATTGAATCCCGAACGGGCCGGGAGCTCAAGATTCTTGATCTTGGGGCCGGTAACGGCTGGATGAGCTACCGCTTGGCGTTGCGCTCTCACTGGCCCGTCGCGATCGACCTGCTGGCGTCGGAGACGGATGGGCTGGCTGCCGCGGTTCACTACCGGAAGAAACTTCCGGGACTGTTTCCGCGCTTCCAGGCTGAATTCTCCCGGCTACCATTTGCCGACAGTCAGTTCGACCTGGCGATCTTCAACGCGTCGTTTCATTACGTGGAGGACTATGCCGAGACGCTGGGAGAAGCGATTCGCTGTCTACGTCCAGGCGGCACCGTGATCATTGCTGACACAGCGTGGTACAGGCGCGAAGAAAGCGGCCGCCGAATGCTGGCGGAACGTCAGAAGGCATTCATCGAGCGGTTTGGGTTTCCGTCGGATGGTCTGGCCAGCCTGGAATACCTGACCGATGAGCGACTGGCCGCTCTGGCAAAATGTTTTGGTCTTCGCTGGAAGACGTACTCGCCGTTCTACGGTGTGCGCTGGCTCATGCGCCCGACGCTGGCGAAGTTGAAGGGCAGACGCGAACCATCGCGCTTCCGTATCTATCTTGCCGAGGTAGAAAAGTGATCATCCTGTTGAATCCGCGCGCCACCAGGCCGAGAAATTGTCGGTTGCCGCTTTCGGTACTCGCATTGGCGGCAGTTCTGGAAGGACGCGAGGAGTATGCGATTGTCGATGGCAATATCGACCACGATGTAACGAACACCATCGTTCGGTTGATCGATGAGCATCAAGTCGAAATGCTGGGCGTGACCTGCATGCCTGGCCCGCAGATGGCTGCTGCGATGGAGACAAGCCGTGAGGTCCGCCGGCTGCGTCCGCAGGTCCCGATTGTGTGGGGCGGGTATTTTCCTTCGACGTATCCTGATGCCGCACTGAACGCGAGGTATGTGGATTACGCCGTTCGCGGACAGGGTGAGGACACTCTGCTCGAACTGCTGGACGCGCTACGCAACTCGCACGATCTGGAAGCGATTGCAGGGCTTTCCTACAAAGACATGTTTGGCCTGCACCGGCATAACCCGGAGCGGCTGATGAAAGGCCCAGACTCATTTCCATGGACGCCGTTCCATCGCGTACCGGTCGAGAAGTACCTGCGGCCGTCGTTCTTTGGAAGGCGGACTGCGGTTCATCATGCCAGCATCGGTTGCCCGTTCCGCTGCAGCTTCTGTGGTGTGCACGCTACCTATGGAACGCGCGAGCGCTTTGAAAGCCCGGAACGTACTGAGGCGATTCTCCGCCACCTGGTGACGAAGTACGGCGCGGATTCGGTGCAGTTCTACGACATGAATTTCTTCCTGCGGGAAGACCATGCGCGCGATCTCGCAGAACGGCTAGCACCGCTGAACCTCCGCTGGTGGTGCGAGGCGCGCGTGGACGTAATGTCGCGTTATTCCGATGAGACCCTGGCCGCGTTGCGCCGTGGCGGCTGCACCATGATTTTCTTCGGCGCCGAGTCTGGTTCTGATTGGGCCTTGAAGGAAATGAAGAAGGGAATCACCACGGAACAGACTTTGCAGGTTGCCGGCCGCATGCGAAATTTCGGTATCATCCCAGAGTTTTCGTTTGTGGTGGGTAATCCGGGCGATCCCGAACGCGACACCCGCGAGACACTTCAGTTCATCCGCAAGATCAAGCAGCTCGACCCTCGCTCGGAGATCATCATCTATCACTACACTCCTGTACCACAACGTGGGAGTATGTACGGCGAGATCGACGGGCAAATCGAATTTCCCACCACCCCGGACGAGTGGGCGAGCAAACGATGGATGGACTTTACCCTGCGGATTGATCCGAACACTCCATGGCTGAAACGCAACACCAAGAAGTTAATCGATAACTTTGAAACGGTAGTCAGCTCACGCTGGCCCACGGTGCAGGACATCCGGGCCCCACGATGGAGTAGGGCGCTGCTGCAGGGCTTGAGCGCGTGGCGTTACTCCGCGAAGGTCTACGGCTATCCCAAGGAATTGCACTGGGCACAAAGGCTGATCGATTTGCGGCGGCCAAAGCAAGAGAGCTTGTGAGGAAAGGAATGACAGCGTCTGCCAAGGTTCCGGCGCTCGCGAACGGCGAAGACCAGAAGCGTGAATTCGCGCTCTGGTCGCGTCTGTACGACGAGGCGCCCAACCCGATGCTCATGCTGGAGGAGCGCTTTCTCGAGCCCATACTTTCGCAGATTCAAGACCGCGATGTCCTGGACATCGGTTGTGGAACCGGTCGCTGGCTGGAGCGATTGGCAACCCGTGGTCCGCGCAGTCTCAAAGGTATCGATATTTCTCCGGAGATGCTCGACCGCGCCCGACAAAAACTGGAGCGCAGAGCCCGGCTGGTAGTGGGCAGCGCAACCTCGTTGCCCACTGCGAGTTTGTCGGCTGACGTGGTGTTGGCGTCCTTTCTTGCCAGCTACGTGGCGGATCTTCCGGCTTTCGCGAACCAGCTTCGGCAGATCGTGCGCCCCAACGGCAGAATCTACATATCCGACGTGCATCCCGAGACGGCCACAGCCTGCAATTGGAAGCGCGGCTTTCGCGTCGGTACCCAGCGAATCGAGCCGGCCACATTCCCACGTTCGCTGCCCCAAATTATCTCGTGCTTTCGCGGCGCAGGCTTTGAGGTTTCGTCTCAGTTGGAGCCGCCGTTCGGAGTGGCCGAGCTCCAGACATTCCGGCGCGAGGGTAAGCTTGAGGCCTTCTACGCTGCGGCAGGATTACCGGCTATTTTCATTTTGGAGCTTCGCCTTGTCGAGAGTCACAGAACCTCGACAGCGGTTCGGCGCTCAACAAGCGTCGGGATCACACTTAGCGGCGCAAGGGTTGCTTTAGATGCAGAAACGACGATTACTGCCGATGTCGCAGTTCAAAATGACAAGCTTAGTTCCATCCTCAGCTCTAACAGCTTAAGAAGCGGACGGGCTGCGGCGAAGACACAATGGCTGAATCTCGAAGGTTATCTTCTGCTTCCCGGCCTGATCAACGCCCACGATCATCTTGAGTTCGGGCTGTATCCAAATCTCGGGCGAGGGCCGTACCGCGATTCAGCCGAGTGGGCCCGAGACATCCAGCAGCACGAGAGCGCCAAGATCGCGGCGCATCAATCCGTTCCACGACACATTCGCCTGTGGTGGGGGGCCCTGCGCAACCTGCTGTGCGGCGTCACGACGGTCTGCCACCACAACCCACTCCACCCAGATTTGCTGGCCGACAATTTTCCTCTACGTGTGCTCAGCCACTACGGTTGGGCGCACTCGCTGGCTATGGACACTGACATTGCTGCGAAATTCCATGCTGTCCCCAGCGATGCTCCGTTTGTGCTGCACGGGTGTGAAGGAACGGCCGAAAGCTGTGCGAGGGAAGTCTTTGAGCTGGATGAGCTAGGCGTGCTGGAGGGCAGAACGGTATTGGTCCACGGTCTCGCTCTTGATGGCAATGGCGTGGCCTTGCTCAATCGACGTCGCGCGGCTTTGGTCTGGTGCCCGACGTCAAATCGATTCTTATTTGGCCGGACACTTACTCGCGAGACGATCGCGTCGGTGCATCAGTGCCTTATGGGTAGCGACTCACCACTTACCGCCGCGGGAGATCTGCTGGATGAGATTCGCGTTGCCCATCGTGACGTTGGCCTTGATGCCAGCGAGATTTACCAGATGGTGCTCGAACGCCCTGCAGGCGCATTTCGGCTGACCGAAGGGCAAGGTTTCATACGAACGGAGGCGGGCGCCGATGTAATCGCAGTCCGCGACCGCGGCCTAAGTCCAGCCGAGACGCTTGCCGATTTGGCGACACGCGACGTGGAACTGGTCATGGTTCGCGGGCGGGTTCAGCTTGCTTCCGACGAAATACTGCGGAGGTTGCCGGCGGAACTGACAGCCGGTCTTTCTCCGCTGGAAGTCGACTCCACGTTGCGATGGGTAAGGGTTCCTTTGGGACGCATGTTTCGCGAGGCAGAGCGGGCCCTGGGTTGCGAAATCAAGATCGGCGGGAAACGGGTACGACATGTTTGTACAGCATGGCTCTGAATCCGTTGTGCTCGACGACGCAGGGGAGCGCCTTGCAACGCTGCCGATTCTCGTCCTGAACGTGCATAGCCGCTGCAATTGCCGTTGTTTAATGTGCGACATCTGGAAGCGGGAAGAGTCGAATGAGATCACTGCTGCCGATCTGGAACGGCATCGTGAGTCGTTGCGCCGCCTTCGCGTAGAGTGGGTGGTCCTCTCCGGCGGGGAGCCGTTGATGAATCGCGATCTTCGCGGGCTATGCACATTCCTGCGCGACCTTGACATACGGCTCACGTTACTCACAACCGGTCTGCTGCTCGAACGTCGGACTATCGATGTGGCGGACCTGTTTGACGACGTCATCATTTCGCTGGACGGCCCGCGCGAGATACACGACGCCGTTCGCCGGGTGAAAGGTGCCTTCGATCTGATTCAGTCGGGTGTGGCTAGCATTCGAAAACGGCGTCCAGAAATACGGATTACCGCCCGCACGACGGTGCAGAAGACGAATCACGCGCATCTGCGAGAAACGGCGCTCGGCGCGAAGGAAGTCGGTCTGGACGGGATTTCATTCCTCGCAGCCGACCTTACCTCCGAGGCCTTCAACCGGCCTTTGTTATGGCCTGGAGAACGACAGAGCGAAGTGGGATTGTCCGAGTCCGAGGTTGAGGTGCTGGCGGACGAGGTGGAATCGCTTATCGCCTGGTGCGAGTGCGAGGCGTCTGGTCATTACGTGGCGGAAAGCCCTGCCAAGTTGAGAAGGATTGTGCGGCATTTCCGCGCTCATCTTGGGCAGGCCAGTATTGAATCGCCCAAGTGCAATGCTCCTTGGGTTTCGGCGGTCGTCGAAGCGGACGGGACGGTTCGCCCTTGTTTCTTTCACCGTCCGGTCGGGAGCATCGCTTCCACAGATTTGGAAGAGATCATTAACGGAGAAGCTGCTCGCGCTTTCCGGCGCGATTTGAATATACGAAGCAATCCGGTTTGTCGGAGATGTGTGTGCTCGCTATATCGTGATCAGCCGTTCAAAGCGTAAGCAATGCCAATTTGACGTCCGTAGGTGCAAACGGAAATCTACGATGGATAAGATTCTGGTCATTGACAATGACTCGGCGGTGCAGAAGATTTTGCGCCGGACGCTCGTCAGCTCCGGATTCCAGGTGGCCATCGCCGCCGACGGTCGTACTGCTCTTGCGCTTTTCAATGCCGAGATGCCGCGCGTCGTAATACTGGAGCCGCATATCCCAGGGTTTGCGGGAGAAGATTTCTGCCGCGAGATCAGGCGCCGTTCTCTCAGTGTGCCGATCCTTGTGCTCAGCGCCGCCAAAGCCGAAATCGACAAAGTTGTGTTGCTGGAATTAGGAGCGGACGATTATGTTACCAAGCCGTTCAGCCCACGCGAGCTGTTGGCCCGAGTACGCGCGGCGGTGCGGCGCTTGAAACAGGATGCATCCAACAGCGGGGAAAACCACAGCTTTGGTAATGTTCAGGTCAATTTTTCGAGTATGGAGGTTCTGCGCGCCGGGGTAGGGGTGCAGCTTACACCGCAGGAATTCAAGATGCTGCGTTTCTTTCTCGATAATGCTGGGCGCGTCATCTCCGACGACGAACTGCTCCAGCAGGTATGGGACAACCGAGCCCATCCTGGCTCCCGCACCATCGCTACCCACGTCCTGCGCCTTCGACAAAAGCTTGAGGAAAATCCCGCAAAGCCGACGTACATACGTACCGTCCACGGAGCCGGCTACAAGTTTCTGAAGTAGCGACCAAAACCCTAAGCCTTCAGTCTGCGTTCAGCGGTAACGGCATTTCTGCGGAAACACGTCGCAGCGTGATCGTTCACGATTCCAACTGCCTGCATCCAGGCATAAACAGTCACGGGCCCGACGAACTTGAATCCCCGCTTTTTGAGCGTCTTCGATATCTCCTCGGAGAGGGGCGTCTTGACCGGTACTGTACCGGAGTTCTGAATCGGCTTTCCGCCCGCCATTTCCCAGACGAACGAAGAGAAGTCGTGCCCTTTGCTCTTCATAGCAAGATAGGCTTGAGCTCCTCCGATCGTCGCTTCGATCTTGGCTCGTGATCGGATGATGCCTGGATCTTTCAGCAGGCGCGCGGTGTCTGCCTTGCCGAACCTCGCCACCGCTGCCGGATCGAAGTTCTTGAATGCTCTTCGGAAGGCGTCGCGCTTTCGCAGGATAATGGACCAGGAAAGGCCAGCCTGAAAGCCCTCCAGCATCAACATCTCCCAAAGGGCGCGACTGTCATACTGGGGGACGCCCCACTCTTCGTCGTGATAAGCGGCCATCAGCGGATCGCTCTCCGCCCAGGAGCAACGCCGAACCGAACTCTTCAATGCCGTCATCATATAGGCTACGAGCGTAAGGTATTGCTGGTTAGGGGTGCAACTTTCAATCCTAATGTTGGAATCAGTGCGTTTGAACTACTCAACCAACGGTGTAGACCTCCGGCCTACATACAGAAAGTCGCGAGAGTTAAATTAGATGCCTAACGGGCGTTCCCTTCTATCGCCTGTCTTCGCGCGTGTGCTCCTGGTTTTAACGGGAATCATCGCCGGCTTGTTGGTCGCAGAGGTGATCGCGCGACTCGTATCGCCTTACCCGATGTCCTACCCCTGGATGGATCAGATCAACGGCGTTCTTGCTCCGCTTCCGAATGTGCATGGTCGCCACTTCGTTCCCGGCGTGTATGACACTACTTTCTCCTTCAGCTCTCAGCGCTTCCGCGGTCAACAAATCTATACGACTGAGCCTGGCCCGCAGGTTTTGCGAATCGCGACGCTGGGCGCCAGCTTTACTTTTGGCAGCGGAGCCAACGATGTTGACGCATATCCGTTTCAGCTGCAATCGATTCTTCAGGAACGGTCAAGGCGAGATGACTGGAACCGAAAGATTGAGGTTATCAACGCCGGCATCGCCGGGAGCGTTGCCGCCGAACAGGCGCTCTGGTACGAGAATTGGGTAAGAAAGTTTCATCCTGACGTTGTCATTTTGGGTATGGGCTGCTCAGCCGACCATCCCACAGGCTTGTTCCAGATTGACGAGAATGGCAGAGTTGTGCCGCGCTCCGGAAGCGAAATGCAGGCGGCCGGCAGCGAGGCTTCCGCTGTTCGCAAACTGGCCCATCGTGTCCCCGGATTTTCGTTTCTGGCTGAGCATTCGGAATTGTTCAATCTTTTCCGATTGGCGGAAGGGGAGGCCATTCGGCACAAGCGGGACGCTGCTCTTGGAGCTGATTCGACAGTTTCCGATCCGACGAGTCCTTCGAACGATGTTCTCGACAGGGAGCTTCGATTCGAAACGGGAGAAGTGCGGTGGCTGAAACAGCGGGTTGAGCAATCGGGAGCGGGCTTTGCCGTTGTGGTATTGCCGTGCCGAGAGAATATTTATCCGTCGAAGTCGCGGTTCGCCCCTCGGATTCGCAAAGAGTATCCCCTTGTCGTGAAGGCTCTGCACGACCTGAGCGTGGCCGAACGCATTCCTTTCACAGAGCTGTCTCCGGTATTCCTTGAAAGGGCCAAGGGAGAGCAACCTCTGTATTACGACGCCAAGTTCGAGACGCACCCTACTCCGGCAGGATACCGAGTCATTGCCGATGGTGTAGCCGACTTCCTGCTCGAGCGAGGAGGGGTTCTGCAAGAAAGATCAGCAGCGAGATTGCCCTGAGTCGCGAGCCGTGACTTGGAAGAGTATTGGCGTGGTCTGGGTCCGTGCGGATGGCGGCAGCGAGTCACACCGGCAGCAGCTGAAGGTGACGAAGTTGGAGTTGCGAGGCTGCTGGTAGCTGAGTCCCGGGTCCCTCCACTAAGTTCGCTTGCTGCGCAAAATGACTCTTTCAAGAACGCAAACGAATACCGGATTACGATAAAGCTAGAAAAACTGATAGTCCCGAACTGCAGGAACTCGCCAAAACTAACCCTTAACAAAAGCGTGACGCGGTCGTGACAACTTGTGAGGTCGAAGCTCAAAGAATTCTAGTTAGTTTGAAGACGACTAAGCAGGAGATCGCAATTCCAGGACGCTCATCGCCGGCATATGAACTAACTCGGCCCCACGAGTCATGGTTGTGTGTCACTGTCGGGTTCGTTTACGCATTTCGCGTTGCTCTCACGTTTCTGTGGTTCCAAAGCTCGCCGGCCCAAGGAACGATAGTGTCGGTAAGCCTAAGCTTAGCTCTTCTCTGTACGGCGCTACTTTATACCGCCATCTTTGAATCTACGCATGACCACCGCATCGAACTACCAGCGACATTGAAGTACATCTTCGCGTATCTGGCGCTTGCGTTGATCAGCTTGCTGTGGACGACAACGGAATCGACTTTCGTCGCATTCGGGTATTGGGCGGCGATGTCGGCTGACGTTCTAACCATCGTGTTGCTGGTGGCCCGGCAGGATGCGGAACGGCAAGTTGTGCAGGTGATGAGAGGCTTCGTATTCGCCAGCGCGATCGTAGCGGCCGTAGCCTGGTGTGCGCCCACGATGAATGACTTGCGACTTGGGAACGAAGATTTTCTACATCCCAACGCCATCGGTTTCGAGTTCGCCATTGCCACGCTCTGCACACTTTACTTGGCGCGTGAGGGAACAATCTGGAAGATTCTCGGAGCCGCGGTTGGCATAAGTTTAGTACGATCGCTGAGCAAGGCATCAATTATTGGGTTTGCTGTGGCTGCCGGGTTTTATCTACTGCGCGAACCTGGACTCCGACGCCGGACTAAGATCATTCTCGTACTAGGAGCCGTGCTGGGTTTGGTAGCTTTCTTAGGCTTGATCGATGTTTATGTTGAGCAATACACGCAAGATTCTCAACTAGAGACCGTCACCGGGAGGACCTTCATCTGGGCAGAATCGCTTGATATCGCGCTCGAGAAGCCCTGGATTGGGCACGGCTTTTACTCCTACCGCTGGATCGTTCCGCCGTTCGGCGTCTTTGAGGCCTGGCAAGCACACAATGACGCTCTCCAACAGTTCTTTTCCTATGGACTGGCCGGATTGTTCATTAGCGGTGCGCTGTACTACTCTTTCCTTCGACAACTCCGGCGCGATTCGCGTGGAAGCCTGCGAACTCTGGCTGCCTCTCTTCTGTTGTTTTGCCTTGTTCGAGGACTGGTTGATACCGATATCTTCGGTCTGTCATTTCCGCTCTGGTTGATGGCTGCATTGACCCTCGCATTGCAGGAATCAAGAGCTTCCTACTCTTTTTCAAGCAACAACCAGCGATACCCGTCAGGTGAGTACCTGATTTCGGAGCTCGGCAGAACTGGGAGTGGTTTGCCAATTCGCGATATGTCGCTATTTAACAATCATTCAGGAAACCAGGGAACGTCTGGAGAAGATTAGTTGTTATCCGGGTAGTGAAAGGATGGGCTTTTCTTTTTGCGGAAAGAGTTCCAGACGAACAGGTGCGTCCGCCGACCTATCGCAGTCGCGGCCGCGGCCTAAGCCTAGCCGCTTGCCGATTTGGCGACACCCGACGTGGAACTGGGCATGGTTCGCGGCCGGTTCAGTTGTAGCTCTTCCTGGACACACCACCTAGCATCTGGCTAACCCGAGGAGCTGTCAGGACTATTTCGCGCCAGGGCGCTCACCTGGCGCAAATGAATCGGCAATCGAACGAACCGCCCCTTCTGCGTTGCGCCGCTGGTGTTCTGCTCTGTCCGCCTGCTTCAATTCGCGATAGATCTTCCGGCCGGTCTCGTACACCTGCCACGCTGCCATGGGAACATCGAACCGCCGCAGAATCTGCAATTCCTGGGGAAAAAACTCTTCCGCTTGTACCCATGCTTCGCGTGTCATGGCAATCCTTGCTGATGCGGCAGGGATGGGATTATCAGCAGTACATTGAGTTCGGTTCGCACGTGGGGCAGCCCGGACATCGTCATGGTGTGCAGTAGGACACCGAGCTATTGAGTGGGCACCCCACTTTCCAGAGGAGTTCGAAGTGGTAATCATGATCTCAGTCGCGACCGAAGAGATGCATGGGGTCGAACCGACTTCTGACCTGAAGGGATTACAAGGCGAGCCGTGGCTGGAACCAACTTTACTCGGGCGTCGGGAACCGACGTTGTCATGGAATCAATTGCGGTCACTGACCGCCGGCGGGTATTTTGAGTCTAATGGCCTTATCAACAACAGCTATCCTGCGATGGTGTTGACCGTTGCGCTCTTCCGGAACTTTGATGATCGATACAGCGTAAACCATCTGGATGACTCGGAGGAAAGGTCTTCATGTCCCTACGCATTCTACGGCCCATCACTTCCGCTATAACAATTGCGCTTTCTATCGCGGCGCTCGTCGGCACTCGCGCTCTTGCGCAGAAGAGCGCTCCGTCTACCGAACAGCGCATGCAGCGCGTGGAAGCCAATCTGGTATCCATTCCTATGAGCGGTGGCCAGCCGCCTTTGCAATTCAATTTGCAGCAGTTAATGAATGCGCTGAACGTCCCCGGACTCACGGTCACCGTCATCGACGACTTCAAACCAGCTTGGACAAAGACCTATGGTGTAACCGAAGCTGGTACCTCGATGCCGGTTACGCCGCAAACACTCTTCCAGGCAGGCTCAATCAGCAAGCCTGTGGCTGCGACCGGAGCCCTTTACCTGGTGGAGCACGGCAAACTGTCGCTCGACGCTAACGTCAATGAATATCTGAAGACATGGAAGGTGCCCGACAATGAATTCACTACCACGCAAAAGGTTACGCTGCGCCGCCTTCTCAGTCACAGTGCCGGCCTCACCGTGCACGGGTTTCCCGGATATGCTGTGGGAGAGCCCATACCAACAACGGTGCAGATCTTCAACGGCGAGAAACCGGCCAACACCGATCCGATCCGCGTAGACTTCGTTCCGGGCAGCAACGAGCGTTATTCCGGTGGAGGCATCACGATTGAGCAGCAGATGATCGTCGACGTGACCGGAAAGCCGTTTCCGGAGTTCATGCACGATATCGTACTCGGGCCCATCGGCATGAAGAACAGCTCGTATCAACAGCCGCTGCCAACTTCTCTGGCGTCGCTCGCCGCCAGCGGAACCCGCGCGGATGGTAAGACTCTTCCTGGCAAATGGCACATCTACCCGGAGATGGCAGCAGCGGGTTTATGGACCACCTCGGGCGACCTCGCCACGTTTGCAATCAACATCGCCTTGTCGAAGAACGGGAAGGCGAACAACGTACTTTCCGAATCGATGACCCGGCAGATGCTAACCGGGCAACTCGACGATGCCGGCCTGGGTTTCTTCCTGAACATGGGTGGAAATCCCAACGCCTTCGGGCACAATGGCGCCGACGAGGGCTTCCAGGCCATTCTCATCATGATCAGCGACACCGGCCAGGGAGCGGCGATCATGGCCAACTCCGATAACGGCGTCGAGCTCGGCAACTACCTGGTCAACAGCATAGCGCGCGAGTACGGCTGGAAGTACGTTCCACCGAAGACTGACGCGGCGGGAGCGCTGTCGCTGGTCGAAACGACCGCAGGTGCGAAGGCGGCGATCCAGGAATATCACTACCTGCACCAGAACGCTGCCTCTCAGTTTGACTTCAACGAGGGCACACTAAACCAGCTCGGTTATAACCTTCTGGGCAAAGGCGACACGCAGAGTGCCATCCAGGTTTTCCAAATGAATGTGCAGGAATACCCCAAGTCCTGGAATTGCTACGACAGCCTGGGCGAAGCGTATATGAAAGCCGGACAGAAGCAGCTGGCCATCGAGAATTACGGCAAGTCGATCGAGCTAAATCCCGACAACAAGAACGGGGTGGAGATGCTCAAGAAGCTGAAGGAGTAGAGGTGACCGAATACCGGTCGTTAAGGGCGCCAACTGCGTAATGACTCAGCGCCGGTGAGGGATGCGGCATCCTCGGCGGCTCTGTGCCCATGGACAAAAACGGTGCTCTACCGCTTCACGGCAGGACTGGATGGTGCGAGCCCTGCATATGGTCGGAAGTCAATGGGCGAGCTTCATGACTGGACGGTTACCAAAGGCGATCCGCGTCAAGCTAAGCGAAGGAAGTTATCGCGACCTGCATCAGCAGATCTTGCGCTGGCATGGCTGCCGCTGTCAGTTATGTGGGAGCATGCACCACCTTGAGGTCCACCACGTTGTCTTGCAGTGACGCGCCGGTCGACCGATCACCCGGATGTAAACCGATGGTTAGCTTCTGACCGAAATTCTTGTTGCTCGCCGTCGCCACGGTGCTACTCTTCTTTGTTGCCGGTCTCCTTATCTGTTTGCGCTTCCGGCCCGTCGATAACTTGGGAGCTTATAGCATCCAGTCGGAGGCCTGCGAAAGTAATCCTGACACTGGACTCACGATGGATGAGGCGGGGAATCTTTACGGCACGACGCTCACAGGCGGCGACCCTGGTGGCTCATGGCGGTTGGTGCGCCGATCACTGTGGCTCTGTGCGATTTACTTGTTGTTTCTCCTGGCCAGCGGTTACGCTCTCGATCCGTCCCGTCATATCTCACAATATGGTCACGCTCTCTGGCGTAGGCAGGACGGCCTCGTCGGCGCAACGAGCCCGATAACCCAGACGAGCGATGGCTATATCTGGATCGGGGTCCCGTACGCGAGTGGATTGGTGCGCTTCGATGGCGTGAACTTTGTCCCCTGGACGTTCCCGGGAGACAATCCGCTCGCCCTCCGACACTTGTCGGCGTTGCTGGGTGCGAGTGATGGAAGCCTATGGATAGGCACTGCGAGCGGTCTCGGCCGCCTGAAGGACGGACACTTTCGCAGCTACTCAAAGCCGGCAGATCGATGGGGTATTTCCTCTATTATCGAAGATCATGCCGGTCACATCTGGCTCACGCGTTATCACGTCCCTCATGGAGAAGGGACAATCTGCGAGGCACTGGATCAAGGGCTTCATTGCTACGGGCCGGCCGATGGAGTTCCCCTCTCCTACGGTCTTGGACTCGCGGAAGATAGTCAAGGGAACTTCTGGATTGGATCCCGGTATCTCTGCCGTTGGAAACCGGGATCGACCTGCGCAACGTACTTCAACAACCGGTCGGCCAGTGCTGAAATTGCTGCCGTAGCCGCTGTCTCGGGACCCTCACAGACCGTCTGGGCAGTGGCGAACGCGTCCGGCCGGGCGAGCGGATTACAGCGTTTCTCGGACGGCAAGTGGAGTTCCTACTCGGTTCCCGGCTTGAGTGGTCCGGCGGTCGAATCTGAGGCGATGTTGTCCGACCGCGACGGATCGCTGTGGGTAGGGACAGAGACAGACGGGCTCTACCGCATCCACAATGGAGTGGTTGAGCACTACGGACCGGCAGATGGTTTATCGGGGCATCAAGTTGCAGACATATATGAGGACCACGAGGGGGATCTCTGGGTGACCACCGAGGGAGGAATGGACATGTTCCGCAACACTCCTGTGGTGAGCTATTCCGTCAGAGAAGGACTGTCCTCTTCTTATCCAACGGCGATTCTCGCATCGCGGGACGGATCGATTTGGATCGGGGCCGACGGCGGAATTGATGTGCTCCGCGATGGCCGGAAGCAGGATCTGCCGGACTGGCTCAGCCGGGCGCAGACCCTCAGTTTGTTCGAAGATCACACAGGTACGATTTGGTTCTCGTCCGGCTATGATTTGGTGTACTGGGATCACGGGCAGTTTCACGTTTTGGAGCTACCCAACCGCGACTCTCTGCGTGGATCCGTGACAGGTATTACGGAAGACGCCGAGCATAATCTTTGGGCTCTCTCTAAAACCGACCTATTCCGGATTGATAAACGGCAAGTGGAGCAACGCATCCGGCTTCCCAAAGACTTCGTATCCTCCGGCATTCTGGCTCCCGATGCTCGTGGCGGCATCTGGATTTCCGATAGCGCCCGCCATTTGTTTCGTTATTCGAACGGCCAGTTCGAGCCGATAGAGATGCTAGGTAAGAGCGGCACGCATGCCATCGAAGCCATGATTGCGGATGCTGACGATCCACTCCTGGTTACAACGCTGGGTGGACTGTTCCGCTGGGATGGTCAGCGATGGACCGTTCTCGATGCCCGTAACGGCCTGCCCTGTACGCAACTCGTCTCGGTAGTAAAGGACGAGCACGGGGCGCTCTGGCTTGGCGCAGAACATTGCGGTTTTCTCAGGATTGACCCATCTGAGTTGGCGAAATGGCGTCACGATGCCGGAGCGAAAGTTGCATCCAGGGTTTTGGACCGACTTGACGGCGCATTTCCGGGGCAGAAGGTGAGGGGCGAGCCGTACGCCACCAGGGGACCCGACGGGCGAATCTGGTTCGCCAATGGGTTTGAGGTGGAAGCTGTCGATCCTGATCACCTCTATCAGAACTCAGAGTTGCCTCCGGTTCATATTGAGACGGTGACTGCGGACGACAAAGTATATGAACCTTCGTCAGCACTACACCTTCCGGCACGTACCCGTAATCTGGAGATCGACTACACAGCTCTGAGCCTCACCGTTCCTCAAAAGGTAAAGTTTCGCTACAAGCTGGAAGGTCACGATACTGGTTGGCAGAATCCCGGTACGCGCCGCCAGGCTTTCTACACCGACTTGGAACCGGGCAGCTACACATTCCACGTAATCGCGTCCAACAACGATGGCTTGTGGAATGAAAACGGCGCAGCGATGACTTTTGCGGTTGCGCCGGCATTCGATCAGACGGGATGGTTCAAGGCATTGTGCATCCTGGCCGTGGCTGGAGCCGTGTGGGCGTTGTACTGGATGCGGCTAAGGCAAGCAACCACACGGCTGCGTCAACGTCTGGGGGCACAGATGGAAGAGAGAGAGCGTATCGCGCATGAGCTGCACGACACGTTTTTTCAAGGAATCCAAGGCCTGCTGTTGCGTTTCCATACAGCGACAGCTCAGCTCAGTAAGGACGAGCCTGCGCGGCGAATCTTCGAGGAAACCCTGAAGCAATCGGATCAGGTGATGCTGGAAGGGCGAGAACTGGTCCTGGACTTGCGGGCCACGGCTGCCGAACAAAGCGACTTGCCAACCGCTTTCGC
>DATHQX010000199.1:0-48287 GCA_035482295.1 Verrucomicrobiia bacterium | reverse complement strand
GCCTTCCACGCCTCGGAGATGTCGAGGGGCACCCAGCCGATATTGCGCGCAAAGAATTCCGCCCAGCAGTGATAGCCGGGGATGTCGCCGCTTTCCTTGTTTTCAGGGAGGGGGAAGCCGATATCGAAGCGTGCGGGAATGTCGTCGGCGCGCATCATGCCGATGAAGGGCGAGTGAAAGTCGGTGCAGTTGCCGTGCTTGGCATCGCAGGCCCAGACGGCGTCGCCGCGTCCCCAGCCGGTGCCGGTCTTGTCGTACTTCATGGTGTTGAACAGGTAGTCGTATGCGGCTTTCGCCTTGGCGACCGTACCGGTCTGGTTGCCGGTGACCTGGACTGCCAGTTCCTTAATCTTGCCGTCGGTGGGGATCAGCTTGTCGGGCTGAACGTAGCGCTGCATGGTCGCGGGAACGACGCCTGGCTTGGTGTCCTTGGCCTCAAGCTGCGCGTAGTCGCCGCGCGAGAATTCACGGCGGGTGACCTCGTAGGTCAGCGAGAAATCGGCCGTCGGCTGCGACGGATTCTTAATCTCGGCATAGAGGATCTGGTTGTTGTACTCCGGGTCTTCGGTCATGCGCGTCTGCACGGGCGACTTGACAGTGACCAGGCGCACCGTCTGGTGGTCATCGGTATGCGCGACAGGAACCCACACGCGTACGAGCTTGGTCCCGGCGGGAATGTCTTTGACGGTGAATGTGTATGTAAAACGGAACTTGCGGTAGGCCGGGCTGAACTTCTGTTTCTCGGGCGCAGAGGTTTGCGCAGCCAGGGACGTCAGCAAGAAGCAGGACAGCAGGAACAGAGAAAGAGTGCGAAACCTCATGACGAGACTCCTGCGAGCATTGGATGTAGCTGGACGCCGGGGAGTGCGGGAATATTTTGAGGCTTAAGGCTGCAGGATACAAGGGTTTTATGTTCAGCCGGCGCTGTGGCTAGAACCTCAGGGCATACAACAATCATGGTCATCACGAGCGTAGGGAGGGATCTGGTTTTCGGCGACAGGAAGAAGGAACCAGGAACCGCAGATCCTTCGTCGGGCTGAAGCCCTCCTCAGGATGACAATTCTTGGGGAGACGATCGGCTGTCTGGTCGGCTATCTGGTCGACGGATCTGGTCGGCTATCTCATCGGCTATCTGGTCGACGGATCTGACCGGCGCTATTCTCATCGGTTGTCTGGTCGACTATCTGAGCGACGCTTTTCCTGCCGATACCGGAACCTGTTCCACGATCTCTATACCGAAGCCTTCGAGGCCTGCGACTTTGCGCGGGTGGTTGGTCAGCAGGCGGATGCGGTTCAGGTTCAGGTCAGACAAGATCTGCGCGCCGATACCGATCTCGCGCTGGGTTTTGCGCTGGCTCTCAGGAAGCGTTGGCAGGCGCTGCTCGTGATGGAACTGGATAGTCATACGATCGCCCAGCCGATCCACCGAATAGCCCTTTGAAGTCGAGTGCAGATAGATGAGAGCGCCGCGCCCTTCGTCAGAAATGCGCCGCATGGCGGCGTCGATCACCGTACGGCATTCGCAGCCTCTGGCGCCGAAGACATCGCCCATGAGGCAGTGCGAATGCATGCGTACCAGCACTGGCTCCTGGCCAGCCTGCTCGACCTCGCCTTTGACCATGGCGATATGTGAGTCACCGGTGATCTCCGACTCGTAGGCGATCATGCGGAAGTCGCCATAAGCGGTCGGGACGATGGCTTCAGCCATCCGTCGCACGTAGCGCTCGTGGGCCATGCGGTAGCGGATGAGCTCGGCGACGGTCAGCATCTTCATGTCGTGCTGGCGGCAGAATTCAGTGAGCTGGGGCACGCGCGCCATAGTGCCATCGTCGTTCATGATCTCGCAGATGACCCCGGCGGGAAGCATCCCGGCCATGCGCGCGAGGTCGACCGAGGCTTCCGTCTGTCCGGCGCGAACCAGCACGCCGCCCTTGCGGGCGCGCAAGGGAAAGATGTGCCCAGGACGCGCCAGATCGTTGGGCCGCGTCGAGGAATCGATGGCCACCTGGATAGTGTGCGAGCGGTCGTACGCCGAGATGCCGGTGGTGACGCCGTCTTTGGCGTCGATCGATTCGGTAAAGGCGGTGCCGAAATTCGAGGTGTTTTCGGAAGACATCTGGCCGAGGCGCAGGTAGTCGAGCCGCTCCTCGGTCATAGCCAGGCAAACGAGGCCTCGCCCGAATTTGGCCATGAAGTTGATGGCTTCGGGCGTGATTTTTTCGGCGGCCATGGTCAGGTCGCCTTCGTTCTCGCGGTCTTCGTCGTCGATGACCACGATCATGCGGCCGGCGCGAATCTCTTCGAGCGCGGTCTCCACATCGCAGAAAGGCGTTGGATTCGGCATAACGTTGGCTCAGATTTTAGCAGGGAAGCCCTTGGCTATTCGCGGTTCGCATTTCGCCAGACCACCCATTGTTGTGTCATCCCGACTAAGGGCTTTAGCCCAGGTGGATGGCCTGTAGTTCGCCGGCAAGCATACTGCATACCAGGACCGCAGATCCTTCGACTGCGCGTCCGCCCGCCGCAACAGAAGCGGCGAAAAACCAAAGGCGGCGGACGCTTCGCTCAGGATGACAATTCTAAAGAACATCTTTGGCGCGACTAAAGTCGTGCCCGGATACAACTTGCAAAACGATCGCCCTACGCCGCCGCGGTCCTCGCGCGACGGAACAGTCCCTTCAACGCCCGCACCACCCAGCGCATCACGAAGATCACGATCACCAGCAGCACCAGCACGATGGACGCTGCGATATACGGATGCTGCGCTGCCACCCAGGTCAGAGCGATGGCGCCGACGTCCTCACCAAAACTCAGGGCCATGTTCGACACCGGTTCCGGAGATGGTGTGACCGCTGCCCGCAGAGCGGTCTTGCCTCCGTGTGCAGCGAAGGCGATCGCGCCTCCGACCACTGCCGATAGCAACTGCATGCCCGGCGACATGTGCGAGCTGGCAACATAAGCGATCAGCGCCGCCACAGGAATGCGCACGAATGTTTGCAGGGCATTCCAGAGGAGATCGAAGGCCGGCACTTTGTCGGCGAAAAACTCCAGCGCGAACATCACCAGGCAGACGCCGATGATCCACCACGAGCGAATGGGGTCAAGCGAGGTGGGAAGGGCAATCAGGTTCGCTCGCGAGAGCAGGCCCAGCGTCGCGACCGTGGCGTAGACATTCAGGCCGGCGGCGAAACTGGTGCCGGCAATCATGGCCGCGAGTTGATCGGCGCTGAAGTTCACAGGCTTGGGATGCCGGGAAGCTGGCGAGGACTCCAATAAAGAGCGCCCGCCTTGACTGGTCCAGGCCGCGAAGCTGGCACGGTAATCTTTCGAGCAATGCAAAAGGGCCGCCGCAGCGGCCCTTATTGCAAGTTACGGGGTTAGAGCGTGGATTCGATTTCGAAGCCCCAGGCTTCCAGAAGAGGCTCGGGGATGTACTTCGAATTCTTGTTCTTCCGCGCCCATTCACGCAGCCGGGTGGAGCGAATGTATTGATCCGGCGCGAGTTTGAACTCTTTGACCACCTGCTCAAATTCAGTAATGGTAGGGACAATCGGTCCGATTGGTTCGGGCTTGCCCCAGTTAGGATTGCCGCGTCGTTTTGCCATGTCGATGTATCTGTCCTATGTCTTCGAGATGTAATTCGGATGACTGATGAAGCACCAGCGATGCCTTGGCCCGAATATGACTAACTAATTGGATTCACAACGTTTCACAACGATTCAGGGGCGCGTGGCCGGGCCTCCCTAGAGACCAAATGCACACGGGAAGGAGTCCAACTGAGCCTAAGAACTTGCTACTATAGCCCGATTTTTACCTCAATTCAATCGAAAACAGGGCACTTCCGCCCCTCCTACAACCAAACTGGCAGACCCTGCCAGCCTAACCTTATCTGCCTTATTCATCAGACGTTTAAGATCGTTCTAGGTTAGCGCAAAACGGCCATTTTGCACCTTCCATGGGGCGCTCCGAAAGTACACCCGGACTGTGGAAAACCGGCTCTTTATTGCGACAATTCCCCGTAAATGTCGACTTCAGACTGAGCTCCAACGAAAACCTGTCCATTGGCCACGGTAGGCACCCCAAAACGGGCCGATCCGGCCACTCGATCCCGGTCCGGCGACATCTCCGAATCCCAAAGCTCGTTGGTGAGGTCGGTGGCGTCGAAGGCTCTAAGCTCTCCGTACTGGCCCGCACTAAGGTAAGCCCAGAGAATTGCAGCGCTTCCGTTATTGCTCGAAAGCGATGGCGATACCCCCGGATAGGGCATGGTCATCGACGATGACGAAATCGGCGTGGTGTTGAAAGTTTGACTCGCCGCGTCGAAGGCGTAGGCCTGAAGCGGTTGGTTGATGATTCCGTAGTACAGCGTGTTATTCCAAAAAACCGGTGAGATGTAGACGCCCGCAGCCAACTGAAAGCTCTGCACTACCTGATCGTTGTTATTGGATTGGTATTGCCCCAGATTGTCGCGATTCAGCAGATAGACGGTTCCGTCCTTGCTGCCTGTAACAAGTAAGTGGCTGAATCGTCCCGCGCTCTGCGTAGGCAGCAGAACTGGCGCGCCCGACCCAAGATCCAGATCATCGTTCATCAACTGGGTGTAGTCGTAGGGCATGAAGTAGTCAGCCGCTGCCAGTTGCGTTCCTCTCACATTCAGCCGCACGACGGAATCGCCGAAGTTGGATCCTCCCGATTGGGCGTCGCTCCATCCATTGCCAACCGAGAGAAAGATGTTTCCGCTGCTGTCGGCGGAAGGACCGCCGCCGCCCATCCAAATGCCGCCGGAGAGTCCTGAGGGATCAGGTGTCCAGGCATACGACTGCTGCAAGGTCCCGGAGTTGAAGGCCATTACCCATCCCGTGTAGGCGCCGTTGTCGCAGTGTGAGGCCCAGGAAACGTAGACGTTTCCGTTTTCCAGCAAGAGGGCCGAACGCTGCAGATTCAGCAGTGCGCTGAACGTCGCGTCTCCATAGACGCTGCCTGCTGGCGTGATGATGGTGACCGGCGTGAGTTTGTCGGTGCCACTCTGCAAGTCCAGGGCATAGATTCTCTGGGAGTACTGCGCGTGGCCAGAGGTTATGTCCTTCAAAGCGGCTACCAGGTAGATCGTGTTGCTGGCCGTATCGATGACGGGAGTTCCCGTGATGCCAACTTCAGTTCCAAGGACGGTGCAGTCCACATCGGAGGTGGGGATCGTCGTAATCAGGCCTTGCGAATCAAGAAAGCTGCGCTGCCACAGAACCTGATGCGTGTCGGCATCGATGCCATAGACCTGATCGTGCTCGGTCGCCACCACAAGAACGTTGTGGGTCTTGCCATCCGTCAAGGTGACATCGGAGACGTAGAGCGGCTGCGCGAAGACGGCGCCTTGCACAGGGACCGCTGCGACTTTGCCGAAGCTGACGACGTTCACGTTGCTTGGGGTCAGCGTTGTTTCTTGTGAATTGATCCCCGACCGCGAATTGTCATTGTGATAGGTGGCAACGGCAAACACGGTTGGCGGTGGTGGTGGCGGCGGTGTCGTCGTGCCTTGATCCCCACCTTGCTCAGGAGAACTCGAGGAACCTCCACCTCCGCACCCGGAGGTGATCGCCAGCACGGCGGCGATTCCGGCAAGTGTCAGCAGCGAAAAGCTCTTGCGTGCAAACTTGTTTCGCTGCTCTCGACAAAAACGAGAGAGCAAAGAACGCGCACAGGCGTCCTCAACAAACCTGAGAAAATTCACCGTCGATGGCCCCGTCGAAAGAGAGAGAGTTAAAGCTGGGAAAAACCTTACTCGAAAGTAACGTACCTAGCAAGGACTGATCCCGAATTCCATATATCTTCGCGGCTTTTTCGACACTCTTCTGTCGCGAGCGCGCAGGGCGTCTACCAAATAAAAAGGCGTCACGCTCTTGCATGCAAGCAACGTGACGCCGGGTTGCAATTTCAGGTTAAGGCTTAATTGACGCCGATCTGATAGTTGGCCGAGGCGATACCGTTGACCACAACCTGCATGTTGGTCGCGCCAGTTTCCATGTTGGTGGGCACATCGACCTGGGCGTAGCCCGGGCCAGTGTAGCCGACCGGCATGGCATTGATGCCGTGGACGTGGCCATAGAAGACGTGGCCGGTGCTGATGTTGGTGAAGCGAACCAGCGGATAGTTGGTCGCATCCTGGAAGTCGTCACCGTACGCGCCATCCTGCGACACGCCGTTGAACTTGTTGCCGTGGATGGTGTAGGTGTTGCCGCGCTGGAAGACCGCGCCGCCGAGCAGCAGGGTGGGCGTCCAACCGGTGTAGGTGCTGCCGGTCGAGTTAAACAGCTCGACGTCGTTGCTGAAGTCGGTGAACATGACCTGCCCGGTGGGCAGCATCAGCAGGTGGCCGTAATACGAGGAGTCGTTGGGAGCGTTGGGCGGGTTCGGAACCGTGCCCAGGCTGCTGCCGTTCCACTCGTAGAACTGTCCGTTGCCGCCGAAGATGCCGTCGCTGGCAAACATGATGACGTTGCCGTTGACTTCAAGAGCCGCCGGAGCATCCGCCATGTCCTCGGTGCCCGGGAAGTCCGGACCAGCCGTCCAAGTTCCAGCGCTGACGTTGTAGATGCCGGTGTGGCCGGCGCCGCAGCGGTTGGCGCCCGTCTGGAAGACAGTGCCGTTCGGCATCAGAACCGCAGGACCTAGTTCGTAGGAGGCTGCGCCCTGGCCGCCGCAACCGTTGGCCGAATCCCAGTACTGCTCGGGCGTGTTGCCCATGCTGGTCCAGGTGCCGCTGGTCGGATCATAGATTTCCCAGTTCATGCCGTTGGCCTGGTACTTGAAGACGTAAGCGTCGACATCCAGAACCTTGCCGCCGGGCAGCAGGGTGATGCCTTCTTCGTCATAGACGTCGAACTTGCCGGTGCCGGTCGTCGTCCAGGTCAGGTTGGAAGCATTGAGCAGCGCGGTCTGCGGAGGGTTGTCGCAGCAGGAGCCGAGCATCCAGGTGCCATTGGCCAGCACGGTGCTCGACGCATCACCGATCTGCGACCAGCCGGTTGGCGGCGTGACCGAGGTCCAGGCGTTGGCGACCGGATCGTAGATGGCGCCCTTGTTCGTCCAGGCATCCTGGCCTTCGTTGTATTCGCCACCTTCCACGATGTAGCGGCCGTCAGGAAGAATGGCCGAGGCGAAGTACAGCGGACCGTAGTTGGCGGGCATTGAGGCTACCTGGGTCCAGGTGCCGTTCGCATAGTTACCAGTGTTGTCCGGGGTCAGTGTCCACCAATTACCCCAAGTGTTAGGATTGCCGCTCTCATCGTGAACCAGAACACGGCCGTCCGTCAGCAGGCTGATGGCGCCGGCACCGATGTTCGGAACGTTATTGACAGGCGTCCAGGACTGCGCGCTTGCGGAACCGACCGCGACGGCAGCGCCCAGAGCTATTCCAAGCATTCGCGAAAACTTCATCATCTCTCCTCAATTGTGTGTGTATGTCAGAAGGCGGGTTCCGATGCAGAGCGTGCGCTGGCAGGTAAGCGACGTTACATCTCGACTCAGCAACAGCTTCGGAAATCTACTCTGAAAGTTGATGCGAAGTCAATGGCGGTGATAATTACTATTACCCTCGTTTTCATGGGGTACACCTCAGTGACATTACTCTGTGGTTACAGTTGGTTACGGCGAACAGCGATGCTCTTCATAGTCGCCTTACAACTACCCGAAAAGGCGAAGTTTCAGCGAAAATCGGCAGCATGGTTTTGATACGAAAGTTCCCATCTGGGGAGCGGCTCACGTCAGTACTCTACAAAAATAGTACCTCTGCGGTACTATATACATCTAAGGCCTCAAGAAGCCTTTCACGCAATGATTCGACTTGCCAAATTGACCGACTACGGTCTGGTACTGATGACGACGATGGCCCGCAAGGGGCGCACGTCGGTGCATAACGCGCGTGATTTAGCGATGCTCACTCGCCTTCCGTTGCCTACCGTAACAAAGGTATTGAAGCAGTTGTTGCAAAGCGGACTGCTGGTTTCGCATCGTGGAATCAATGGTGGCTACAGCCTGACGAAGGAGCCGACGGACGTCTCTCTGGCGGAAGTCATATCAGCCATCGAAGGTCCGATTGCGCTGACCGAGTGTAGTACCGACGTCATTGGCCTGTGCGACCTTGAGCACTCGTGTCCGATCAAAACCAATCAGCGCGTGATCAGTGAAATTGTGCGTGGCGCATTGCAGAAGGTAATGCTGTCAGACCTGGCGCAGCCGGCGCAGTTGACAGCGATACGTGGTGTGGACGGCAAGCTGGTTCCAACCGCAGGACATTCATCCGGGAGAGTTCAATGAGTTCGAACACAGACACAATCCGTGATCTGGCGCAGCAGGAATACAAGTGGGGATTCGTCACCGACATCGAAGAAGAGCGGGTTCCCAAAGGTCTTACCGAAGACACGATTCGCCTGATCTCGGCCAAGAAGAGTGAGCCGCAGTTCATGCTCGACTGGCGCCTGAAGGCGTTTCGCTACTGGGCGACGCTCGAAGCGAGAGACGGCGAGCCCACGTGGGCGAACGTCCACTATCCGCGGATCAACTACCAGGACATTACTTACTACTCCGCGCCGAAGCAGAAGCCGCAGCTCGAGAGCCTGGATCAGCTCGATCCGGAGATTCTGCGCACCTACGAGAAGCTGGGCATTCCAATCACCGAGCAGAAGATGCTGGCGGGCGTGGCCGTGGACGCCGTGTTTGACAGCGTGTCGGTCGCCACTACGTTCAAGGCAAAGCTTGGCGAGGCGGGCGTGATCTTCTGTTCGTTCTCCGAAGCGGTGCAGAAGTATCCCGAGCTAGTGCAGAAGTATCTCGGCACCGTGGTTCCTTACACCGACAACTTCTTTGCCGCATTGAACGCCGCAGTCTTCAGCGACGGATCTTTTGTCTACATTCCCAAGGGCGTCAAGTGCCCGATGGAATTGTCGACCTACTTCCGCATCAACGCCGCCGAAACCGGCCAGTTCGAGCGCACCCTGATCGTCGCCGACGATGGCGCTTCGGTCAGCTACCTGGAAGGCTGCACCGCGCCGATCCGCGACGAGAACCAACTTCATGCCGCCGTGGTCGAGTTGATCGCGATGGACAATGCGCAGATCAAATACTCGACAGTGCAGAACTGGTATCCCGGTGACAAAGAAGGCAAGGGCGGAATCTACAACTTCGTCACCAAGCGCGGCACCTGCAAGGGTGTGAACTCGAAGATCTCGTGGACGCAGGTTGAGACCGGTTCGGCGATCACCTGGAAGTATCCCGGCTGCATTTTGCAGGGCGACAACTCGGTGGGCGAGTTCTACTCCGTCGCGCTGACCAACAACTATCAGCAGGCCGATACCGGGACGAAGATGATCCACATCGGCAAGAACACCAAGAGCACGATCGTCTCGAAAGGCATCTCGGCGGGCCACGGGCAGAACACCTATCGCGGCCTGGTGAAAATCCAGAAGGGTGCAACCGGCGCGCGTAACTACACGCAATGCGACTCGCTGCTGATCGGCGACAAGTGCGGCGCGCACACCTTTCCGTACATCGAGGTGAAGAACTCCACGGCGCAGATGGAGCACGAGGCGTCGACCTCGAAGATCGGCGAAGATCAGCTCTTCTATTTGCGGCAGCGCGGACTGAAGGCTGAAGATGCCGTCTCGATGATCGTCAACGGCTTCTGCAAGCGCGTCTTCAAGGAGCTGCCGATGGAGTTTGCCGTAGAAGCGCAGAAGTTGCTGAGCGTAAGCCTGGAAGGCAGCGTCGGGTAATACTCCGAATGGCGACATCCTGCTGTTTTAACCGTGGGCGTGAGCCGCGGTGGACAGAGCATTAATGATCCGAGTCCCTACAGGGACGGGCATTCCACGAGAGGCGAAAAGCAGATCCCTCGCTTCGGTCGTGATGACAATTTCATGATGCGCGGTGACTCCGCGCGGTTGAGGACGAACGGAAACGAATGAGCTTACTGGAAATCAAAAATCTTCACGCTACGATTGATAACAACGAGATCCTCAAGGGCATCGACCTGACGGTCAACCCCGGTGAGGTTCACTCGATCATGGGTCCGAACGGTTCCGGCAAGAGCACGCTGGCCCAGGTGCTCGCGCGTCGCGAGAGCTACAACGTCACCGGCGGCTCGGTCACCTTCGACGGCAAAGACCTGCTGGAAATGAAGGCCGAAGATGCTGCCTGCGAAGGCCTGTTCATGGCTTTTCAGTATCCGGTCGAGATTCCCGGCATCAGCAATGCGTACTTCCTGCGATCAGCGCTGAACGCCGTGCGCAAGTATCACGGCCAGGACGAAATGGATGCGATGGACTTCCTCCCCATGCTGCGCGACAAGCTCAAGCTGCTGGAGATGGACGATCGCATGATGAACCGCTCGGTGAATGAGGGCTTCTCCGGCGGCGAAAAGAAGCGCAACGAGATTTTGCAGCTCGCTGTGCTGGAGCCGAAGCTCGCGGTCCTGGACGAGACCGATTCCGGCCTCGACATTGACGCGCTAAAGATCGTTGCCAAGGGCGTAAACGCGATGCGGAATCCGCAGCGTTCGTTCGTCGTGGTCACGCACTATCAGCGATTGCTCGACTACATCAAGCCCGACTTCGTGCACGTATTGATGAACGGTCGCATTGTGCGCTCGGGCGGTCCGGAACTCGCGCTGGAGTTGGAAGAGACTGGCTACGCGGATGTCCGCGAGACGGCGAAGGCGTAAGAAACATGAACGTGAGCACCACAGTTCCACAACTCGATGCTTACCTGGATAGCTTCACCGCATTCCAGAAGACCGCCGCCGGCCGCGATCTCGACTGGCTGAAGAAGCTTCGCGAGGAAGCCTTTGCCCGCTTCGCCGAAGCCGGTTTCCCGACCACACACGACGAGGACTGGCGCTTCACCAACGTCGCGCCCATCGCCAGGACGACCTTCAAGCTGGCTGATCCTGCCGCTCAGAAGGTGAGCTTCGACGATCTTGCGGCGTATCGCATTCCCGAGGCGCTTTGCTCGCTGATTTTCGTCGATGGATATTTTGTGCCGGAGCTTTCGCCAGTCGGAACCCTGCCGAAGGGTGTGGAAGTAAAAAGCCTGGCTGCCGCGCTCAAGTTGAACCCGTCGGCGCTGGAGCCGCATTTCGGTCATTACCTCGACACGCAACGCGACGCCTTTGCCGCTCTGAACGCGGCCTTCGCCAACGACGGCGGGTATGTGCACATCAAGAAGGGGGTCGTCGTCGAGCAGCCGATTCACTTGATCTTCGTTTCCACCGGTGGTGCTACTCCCACAATGTCGCACCCGCGCAACTTGATCGTTGCCGAAGACGAGAGCCAGGTTGCCGTCATCGAGGAATACGTTTCGTTGAGCGGCGGCGTGGCTTTCTCGAATACCGCAACAGAAATGGTCGCAGGTGAGAGCGCGGTGGTATCGCACTACATGCTGGAGCGCGAGCACCCCGATGTCTTCAACATCTCGACGCTGCGCATTCAGCAGGCGCGAAGCGCTAACGTCGCTTCACACTCCATCCTGCTGGGCGGTGGATTGGTTCGCAACAACGTCCATCCGGTGCTGAACGGCGAGGGCGGCAATTGCCTGATCAACGGCCTGTTCCTCGGCGACGGCACGCAGCATCTGGACAACTATATGCTGGTGGAGCACGCGCAGCCGCATTGCGAGAGTCACCAGTTCTACAACGGCATCCTCGACGGCAAGGCGCACGGGGTTTTTCACGGCCGCATCATCGTCCACAAGGACGCGCAGAAGACCGACGCCAAGCAGACCAATCGCAACCTGCTGCTCTCCGACGATGCGCAGATCGACACCAAGCCGCAGCTGGAAATTTACGCCGACGACGTGAAATGCACGCACGGCGCGACCATCGGGCAGATTGAAGAGAACGCGCTGTTCTACCTGCGCTCGCGCGGTATCGACGAACGCTCAGCGCGCAAACTTCTGCTGCTCGCGTTTGCCAACGAATGCCTGGACCGCATGCGGGAAGAGCCGGTTCGCAACCACATCGAGGGACTGATCAATAGCCATCTGTTCGCGATGGCGCACACCCAGCCGATCGCCGCATCCGGCGACGGTGAGGGCAAGGGAAGAAACTGGGAGGAAGTTGGATGACCACGGCCGCAAACAGCGTTTCGATTGAGCCGCGTCCACCGTTCACATCACAGGCGTACGACGTGGAAGCGATTCGCCGTGACTTTCCTATCCTGCACCAGAAGGTGTATGGACACGACCTGGTGTATCTCGACAACGCCGCGACCTCGCAGAAACCTAAATCGGTAATCGACGCCATCTCGCATTACTACGAGAGCGGCAACGCCAACATTCATCGCGGCGTGCATTACCTCTCCGAGCACGCGACTGAAGAGCACGAAGCCGCGCGCCGCACCGTGCAGACTTTCTTGAACGCTGCCGATAAGCGCGAGATCATCTTCGTGCGCAGCGCGACCGAGGCCATCAACCTGGTGGCGCAGAGTTACGGCCGCAAACATGTGAAGGCCGGCGACGAAATCGTCATCACGGCGATGGAGCATCACTCCAACATCGTTCCGTGGCAGATGCTGTGCGAAGAGAAGGAAGCGATCCTGAAGGTCGTGCCCATCAACGACCGCGGCGAGCTGATCCTGGAGGAGCTGCCGAAGCTGCTCTCGCCGAAGACCAGGCTGGTGGCTATCACGCAGGTCTCCAATGCGCTGGGCACCATCAATCCGCTGCGCAAGGTAGTCGAGATCGCGCATGCGCACAATGTTCCCGTGCTGGTGGATGGCGCGCAGGCTGTGCCGCATCTCAAGGTCGATGTGCAGGCGCTGGATGTCGATTTCTACGTCTTCTCCGGCCATAAGGTTTACGGACCCACCGGCATCGGCGTGCTGTATGGCAAGCGCGCACTGTTGGAGGCGATGCCTCCGTACCAGGGCGGCGGCGACATGATCCGCTCGGTGACGTTTGAGAAGACGCTGTACAACGATCTGCCTTACAAGTTCGAAGCGGGCACGCCAAACATCGGCGGCGCGATCGGCCTGGGCGTGGCTATCGACTACGTCACGCAGCTCGGCCTCGACAATATTGCCGCCCACGAGCATGAGCTGCTGGTCTACGGGACTGAAGCGCTGTTAGCGATTCCGGGCGTGAAGTTGATCGGCACCGCCAAAGAGAAAGCTGCGGTCATCTCGTTCCTGATCGACGGCATTCACCCGCACGATATAGGCACAATTCTCGATCGCGAGGGCATTGCGATTCGCACCGGACATCATTGTGCGCAGCCGGTCATGCAGCGCTACAAGATTCCGGCCACCGCGCGGGCGTCGTTCGCGCTCTACAACACCCGTGAAGAAGTCGATGCGCTGGTGGAGGGCATCAAAAAGGTGAAGGAGGTCTTCGCCTAAATGTCCGATTTGCGCGAGCTCTATCAGGACGTAATCCTGGAGCACAGCAAGGCGCCGCGAAATTATCGCGAGCTGCCGGCGGCCAATCACAAGGCCGAGGGCTATAACCCGCTTTGCGGCGACCATTTCACCATCTACATTGACCTGGAAGGCGACGCGATCAAAGATGTCACCTTTCAGGGCGCCGGATGTGCGATCTCGAAGGCTTCGGCCTCGATGATGACGCAGAGCGTGAAAGGGAAAAGCAGGGAAGAAGCGAAAAAGATCTTCGAAAACTTTCACAGCCTGGTCACCGGACAGGACGAAGGCAGCGCAGAGTCTTTGGGTAAGCTAGCCGTCTTCGCCGGCGTGTCGGAGTTTCCGGTACGTGTGAAGTGCGCGACGCTGGCCTGGCACACGCTGCAGGCGGCCCTGGAAGGCAAACAAGAAGCGGTTTCGACCGAATAGCTCGGCTCTTAGCGGCACTGTTACAGCCAGATGAATGCACTGTTGTTGAAGCAGGTGTACCATTCGTGAAATTTGTTCGAGGAGATTTCATGAACACTGCACCTGGTAATACTTTTCAGTGCGAGATCGATAAGTCGAAGGACGAGCTAAGCAACACCGTAACCACCGTGAAATGTCACGGCCGCATCGTGAGCGATACAGCAAGCCAGCTGAGAGACGTTGTGAAGCCGCTGATCCCCGATGGTGGACGGATTCTGGTCGACCTGACCGGCGTGGAACACATCGACAGCTCCGGTCTGGGAACGCTGGTTGGCTTAAAGGCGTCGGCGCTGAACGCCGGTTATTGCCGGCTCGAGCTAGTTAACTTATCGCCGCGCGTTGCCGATTTGCTCAGAATCACGAAGCTGACGCAATTGTTTGCTTCGTAGCAGAAGTGGATTGGGATTTATGTACACAGGCATCCTCAAGCTCAGCCGCGATACGGAAGTCATCGAGATACCCGCCGGCACGCGCAGTATTCTGCCGGCGGGAAGTCCGGTCAGCATCATGCAGTCGCTGGGCGGCAGCTACACCATCAGCGGCGGACAATATGGTGCGATGTATCGCATCGACGCGCGCGATGCCGATTCGCTTGGCCTGCCCACGCCAGAAGCTCCGGCCGCTGCCGAGCAGAAGGCCTTCAGCGAACAACTCGTCTGGGACGAACTGAAGACGGTCTTCGATCCGGAGATCCCGGTCAATGTTGTCGACCTTGGGCTGATTTATGAGTGCGCGATTGCTGACGTTGACGGCGGCGGGCACAAGCTCGACGTGAAGATGTCGATGACCGCTCCCGGCTGCGGCATGGGCAACGTGCTGAAGGCCGACGTCGAGAACAAGCTCAAGCGAATACCCGACGTGAAAGAAGTGAACATCGAGATCGTGTTCGAGCCTCCATGGGGACCCGGCAGAATGTCAGAAGCTGCCAAGCTGCAGCTCGGCTTCGATCTCGATTACGGAAACGAGTCGACGAGCTTTCCCATGATTCGATAATTGCCGCAACAATCAGAGTTGTCATCACGAGCGAAGCGAGGGATCTGCTTTTCGTGGCGCAGGAAGGATCCTTGACGCACCACGAAAAGCAGATCCCTCGTCGAGCTAAAGCTCTCCTCGTGATGGCAATTGTTCATGTGAGGGGAAGTTTATGTGGTGCGAATCTTCTGGTCGAGAGTTCTCCTCGTGATGACACTCTCGTTAGGTGAGGCGAGTTTTCCGGTCGAGAGCAGTCCTTCGACACAGCCCGCGCTGTTTACAGCTCCCTATAATTCAGCAGCCCCGCGCCGATGATGATGAAGCAGATCGGCCAGATCCACGCGCTTAATCGCCGATCGCTGTTCTCCGGTAGACGCAGCTCCAGCCAGCGCGACCACCCCGCCATCACGCCAACTACCGCCATGGGCGTGTGACTCAACTCGGCCAGCGTTTCTTCGCGGACATTCGACGTTCCGTGCGAGTGGGTCAGCAACAGGGCTGCGCCGACAGCGCACAATAGCGGGAAAAGCAGCGGTAGCATGCTGCCTTGCGTAGGATTCCGTCGCACCCGAAGCTCGAAGATCGCGAAGGCGATGCACACGATGGCGGCAGCGCGATGCTGAAAGATCTCCGGCTGCGCCCATGTGGACCAGAAACTCTTTGGGCCCAGCGGCCAGCATTCAGGGTCGCCGCGCAGAAAGATGAAGACGGCGATGCCGATCATCAGCAGCGGCCAGTACTCGGCCCACGGCGCTTTGCCGGTGCGCGCGAGAAAAGCCAGCAGACCCATGGCCAGCACGATCAAACCCATCCAATGATGGTTGTACTCGGACCAGCGCATGTCGGCGATCTTGCGAATCGATAGCGGCATGCCCTCACTGGTGTAGGCGATGGTCTTGCGCGTGGGATCGCTCTTGGAAATCGTCTGCCCGGGAATCTTGGTCGAGAGGTCGGCGGTGTTTGGGCTTTTGAGGATCGGCACTTGCGGCTTCAGGCGCTCGAGGATGTGCGAAAACTGCACCGTATCGTTGACCAGGTCGACCGCAGGAGGCTGTGACGTCATCGATGCTGCGGTGAGAATGATGGTGATGCCGATGCCAACTTCGGCTTCCACCAGCCGCCGCAAGCGCGGAATCGTCTCATCCGGGCTGTACTTGCGGAGCATGAGGAAGTTGACGCCGCCGAGGGCAAGCATGGCGCCCAGCATGGCGATTTTGGCCAGCAGCATCAAGCCATACGCGGTACCCATCAGAGCTGACCATGAGCCGACGTACGAGATGCTCATCAACAGTCCGCTGGCAATGATGAGGATGACGCTGATCAGCGCAACCCGCGAGAAGCGGCGCGTCAGGTACCACTGCGTGGCGCTGTCGCGATTGACGTACAGGCCGACCAGCAGAAAGGGCAGGCCGCCGATCCAGAAGCCGGTGGCGAGTTCATGTACGGCGGTAAGCGCGATCAGGGGGACGCGGCCATCGACGCGCGAGGCAGCGTGATCGGTTGCGACCGAAGCGCCGAGCACGATCAAAACCAGCAGGCTCAGGCACCAGAAGGCGTACGGCTGCCGGCTACGCGAAATGATGGCGATGAGGATCGCCGCAAACAGCATGACCGATCCGGCGATAAAGAAGTTGGCTCCCGCAGCTTCGCGAAAGCTGATCTCGGCCGAGGCCATCAGCACCGAAGCGTTGACGTACAGGTAAAGCACCTGGATGAACGCAAGTCCGATGGCCGAGTAGCAGAACACCGTACGCGCGACGGAGCGCACGCGCTGCAACCCGTCAGCGCTGATCTCCGCGTCTGGACTGGCGATCCAGTACAGAAAGAGCAGCCCGCCGATCAGCAGTGATTGTCCGACGAGGGTGGCCGCGCTGAGCAGCACGGCCAGGTATCCGAAGATGTCGACCAGTTTGATCATCGCGACGCGCTAATTGACGGTGAAATCAACTTCGCCGCTGCTCATGTGGCCGTCGGAGGCCAGAGCCTTCCACTGCAATTTGTACTCGCCGGGTTTCAGGCCAGTGGCGCGAGACTCGAGGGTGTCAGGCGCGGTCTGCTTGGGCGTGTCGACGGGAATGGCGATTCCCCCGTCAGCAGGAATCAGGGTCAGCTTGGAGCGTTTGCCATCCACGCGCACGTTATAGCGCAGATGAATGGGGAAATCGGGACCCTTTATCGTGGAATTGTTCTTGGGATTGGACTCCATCAGGATCGCGTGTGCCCAGACTGGGGTGGTTACAGCTAGAATCAGCAGAAGTAGGAAGACGGAACACAAAACACCATTACCAATACGGCGCAAAGAAGACACCTCCACAGCTCTTCCAGGTTGGAAAGCGGTACTTTCAGAATACTAGGTTCGCAGCTGTGGCTCAATGCGAGCTGGTGCCGGCGGCGTTTGCGCACGCGGTCTCGGACGTAGAATTGTCATCCCGGAGGACTTCCAGTTTGTACACGGAGAAGGATGTTTCCAGCACCACGAAAAGCAGATCCCTCCTCCAGCTCAAGCCGTCGTCGTGATGACAACCTTCCCGAAGGGGCTCCTGAGATAGTCTCCTTAGGCTTCTTCTTCGCGTTTGCGGCCATGCAATCCAACCAGTCGGCTCACCAGCACGGCAGGATACATAATTCCCAACACCGACTCGAGGATTGCCAGCGAACGGGCGTGCGGTCCCCAGGGCACGATGTCGCCGTAACCCACGGTGGTCAGGGTCACGAAGCTGAAGAAGGTGAAGTCTGCGGGCGTGAAGTGCTTGCCTGGCTGCACGGTGTCTTTGAACGAACCCGGCACGAGACTCTCAATCAGGAGGTAGGCGAGGCCGAAGGTGATGCCAATGAGCAAATACGCTGAGACCGCCCCGGCCAGTGTGTCGGCAGTGACACTCGGATTCGAAACGATCGACCACACTAATACGCTGGTCACGAAGAAGAGAAAGACGAGGCCGCTCACCTCATCAGGTATGCGCACGAGCTCACGATGATGAAAGATGTTCACGATGCGCAGAACGATTGCCGGCGCACCGAGGATAAGTGCGATGGTCGTGAGGCGCCCGCGGCCTGCAACGGCATAAATTGCGGTGAAGAAGACAATGACCGCCAACAGGCGAAAGATTTCGTCGCCCATGGGCAGACTGGCGAGGAAGGGATAGACGAGAATCAGGCCCAGCTCTGACATCAGCAGGACCGCGTAGGGATGAAGCCGCCTCCGCTCCCGGATTTCGGCTCCCTTCTTTGCGATCTTCGCGATGGTCTCCAAGCCTGTTCCTCCGCGGCGAGTGTGAAGCGCGCTCGCGCAAGGTTATGCGAAACCGGCGCCGCAGTTCAAAGGAAAACTCGACAGGATGTTAACGAAGCAGGGAAGCGGGGTCGGGATCGGCGGCGGCCGGGTTCGCCGGCATCGATTGATCGTCCTCGACCAAGTCGCCTTCGCCGGGCGCGAGGAACAGGTTCTGCTCGATGCCATGCTGCTTGGTGTACAGCTCGTAGTAGCGGCCGCCCAGATCGAAGAGCGACTGGTGCGTTCCGCGCTCGACAACGCGACCTGCTTCGACCACGAGAATCTGGTCGGCGCGACGGATGGTCGACAGACGGTGCGCGATAACAAAGGTGGTCCGGCCTTGCATCAGGTAGGCGAGTCCCTGCTGGATCAGCGCCTCCGATTCGGAGTCGAGGCTGGAGGTGGCTTCGTCGAGGATGAGGATGCGTGGATTCGCCAGGATGGCGCGCGCGATCGACACACGCTGGCGCTGACCGCCCGAGAGCTTCACGCCGCGCTCGCCGATGATGGTGTCGTATTTCTGCTCATATTTCTCGGCAAACTCGTCGACGCGCGCAATACGGCAGGCGTGGATGATTTCCTCCTCCGTAGCGTCGGGTTTCGAAAAGGCGACGTTGTCGCGAATCGAGCCGTCGAAGAGGAACGAATCCTGTAGCACCATCCCCAGCTGCGTGCGATAGGACTCCAGCCGCACCTTGGAGAGATCGACGCCGTCGACCACCACCTGTCCCTGGTTCGGCTTATGGAAGGCGGCGATCAATCCAATGATGGTTGACTTACCGGAGCCGGACGATCCTACCAGCGCAGTCACCGATCCCGGTTGCGCATGGAACGAGACGTCGTGGAGGACCTCGCGATCTTTTTCGTAAGCGAAGGTCACGTCGTCGAAGCGCAAATCGCCGCGGATGGGCCCCAGCATGATGGTGCGATCCGGATCTTCGTTCTCCGGCGTCTCGTCCAGCACCTCGCGCGTGCGCTCCAGGCCGGCAATGGCCTCGGTGATCTGTGTACCAATGCCGACGACCTGGAAGAGTGGTGCAGCCAGGTAGCCGAGGAACATGGTGTAGGTGAAGAAACCGCCCAGAGTAAGTTTGCCGTCCAGAATCTGACGCGTCCCCATGAACATGACGATCGCGCCGATCAAGCCCATCAGCGTCGAAGACGACAAGCTCATGACCGATGTCGCCGTCAGGGTCTTAAAGACGTTTTGCAGCAGGCGCTCCACACCGGAGCTGAACACACCGTGCTCGCGCGACTCAGCGTGGTAGCCCTTCACCACGCGTACGCCGCCGAGCGATTCGGTCAGGCGGCCGGTGACTTCGGCGTTGATCTTCGCCCGCTCCCGGAAGATCGGCCGGATGATTTTGAAAGCCCTTTGTAATCCCAGGCCGAAGACCAGCAGGAAGGCGAAGGCAATGCCGGTCATCACCGGGCTGATCCGGATGAGCACAACGAAGGCAATGACGGCCGTCAGCAGGCCGCCGACGAAGTCGACCAGGCCGGTGCCGATGAGGTTGCGCACACCTTCGACGTCGCTCATGATGCGCGACACCAGCATGCCGGTCTTGTTGGCGTCGTAATACGAAACTGACAGCCGCCCGATGTGCTCCTGCACCGTTCGCCGCAGCTCAGCGATGAGCTTCTGCGCGGCCTTCGAGAGTGTCTGCGTCAGCGCGAAGGAAGTCAGGCCCTGGATGATCGTGGCTGCCAGCACCACTCCGACCAGGGGATAGAGAAGCTGAAAACGCTTTTTGGTGATGACGTCGTCAACCAGGTATTTGGTCGAGGCAGGAAGCACCAGCCCAGAGACGCGGTTAATCACCATCAGCAGCATGCCTACGGCGAGCAAGGCACGGCGGGGCCGGATCAGGTCCATGATCTCCGGCAGGGCCTTGAAAATGTCGGTCTTCTTTTTGCCGGGTGTCGGGCCGGCGCCCATCATGTAGTGCAAGTTATTTGGATTAGGGAAGCAGCGGTTTGGTTTCGGACAAAGCGCTCTGTCTTTACTGTAATCCCGACTCGGTCCTCATCCGATTCGATTTCTCGAAGAAGTCCACAATAATTTCCATCTCCCGTTCGTCATAACCGGCAAGGAGCTTGCCCAGCCCCCGATTGATATCTGCGTACATCGCCTCAATGCGCGCCAGAGCGGCGGGAACGGGCCGGATGATCAGACTACGCCGGTCGTCGGGATTGGGCTCGCGCTGGATGAAGCCGGCTTTTTCCAGGCGATCGAGGACCACGGTGACGCCACCGGTGGTCAGACCTGTGCGCTCAGCCAGTTGACCGGGCGTGGCCGAGCCGGCGATCTCCAGAATGTTGAGGCATTGGCTGTCGGTAAGGTTCAGATGAAAACGCTCGGCGACCTTCTGATTGAAGAAGATGGCGTTGGCGATGAACTTTCGTATTTCGATCACCAGTGATTTGTGACGAATGGCAGCGCGACGGCTTGACATGGCAGTTCTAATCATACTATTTTATTGAAATCTTACAAACTAAGTTAATCAATAAGAGAAATCAGGAGGTGCCCGATGCAGGAAAACGTAGCCAAAGCCTACCGAGGCATGGGAATGGAAGGCGGAATCGCCCGCTGGTATGCCAAGAACACGTTGCGCGACATGGACGAGTTCAAGAAGCTGGCGGTGCGGCTCTGGGAGATGTTGCCGGCAGGCGGCGACATACTGGAGATCGCTCCCGGTCCTGGCTATCTGTCGGTGGAACTGGCGCGGCAATCGCGCTATCGCGTCACCGGTCTCGATATCAGCAAGACCTTCGTCGAAATTGCGCAGCGCAATGCCGAGCAGGCAAAGGTGCCGGTCGATTTCCGGCAGGGCAACGCCTCGGCGATGCCGTTTGCAGCTGGCAGCTTCGATCTGGTCGTCTGCCGAGCGGCTTTCAAGAACTTTTCCGAGCCGGTGAAGGCCATCTCGGAGATGTGTCGAGTGCTTAAGCCCGGAGGCCGGGCTATGATCATCGACCTGCGCCGCGACGTCTCGCAAAAGACCATCAATCAGTACGTCGACCGGCTCGGCGTCGGCTTCTTCAGTGCCTGGATGATGAAGCTTACCTTCCGCTTCATGCTGATCAAGCGTGCCTATACACGAGAGCAGGTCAGCCAGTTCGTCGCGCTCTCACCCTTCGGGCGCTACAAGTTGGCCGAGAACCCCATCGGGTTCGAGCTGTGGATGTACAAATGACGTTGGATACGAGGATGTCATCGCGTTAGACTGCTGCGGTCGCTCCCACAAGGGAGCGGCCACACAGCCATGAAGACGCTCCTGCTTGTTTTCGCGCTCTCCGCCCTGCCGGTTTTCGCTCAGACCAATCAGCAGCTTCAGCCGGATCCCAGCTTGCTTAGCGAGATCAACCAGATCAAGGCCATCGACAACCACTCGCATCCGCCGGCGCTCGACGGCCCGCATGGCGAGAAGGACACCGACTTCGACGCCCTGCCGTGCGATCCGCTGGAGCCGACCGACGCCGGACTGATGTTTCGCGAGGACAATCCGGTGTACATCAAGGCGTGGCAGGCGATGTTCGGCTACAAGTACAACGATATGGCGCCTGAGCATGTGAAGGAGCTGGTGGCGGCTAAGGCGGCGGTGAAGCAGCGCGAGGGCGACAACTATCCCAACTGGGTGCTCGACCAGCTTGGTATCGAGACCGAGTTGGCGAACCGCATCACGCTTGGACCTGGACATCAGCCGCCGCGCTTCCTTTGGGTGCCATTTGACGACATCCTGTTATTTCCGCTGAACAACTCGGCTCTGGCAGCCCAGTCGCCCGATCGCAAGATTTTCTTCGCCAAAGAAGAGCTTCTGCGCCAGCGCTACCTCAAGCAGTTGAACGTAAGTGCTCTGCCTGCAACGCTAGGGGAGTACACAGCGAAGATCATCACACCGCTGCTCGAGCAGCAGCGCAAGAATGGCGCAGTGGCGATCAAGTTCGAGGCGGCTTACCTGCGCTCGCTCGACTTCGACACGCCGGTCGAGGACGACGCCGTCGGCATCTACGCCCACTACGTCAAAGGCGGAGTTCCCAACACCGCCGAGTACAAGCGCCTGCAGGACTACCTCTTCCATTACATCGCGCTCGAAGCGGGACGGCTTGGCCTCGCCGTGCACTTCCACACCGGCGGAGGCTGCGGCGGCTACTTCCAGATGGAAGGCGCCAACCCGCTGCTGCTCGATAAGGTCTTCAACGATCCCACGCTGCGCAAAACCAACTTCGTCATGCTGCACGGCGGAGCCGGAGGCTTCGAGCAGTTCGTTCCGTATCTGTTGATGAAGCCGAACGTCTACGTCGACTTCTCCGAGCAGACCTGGATGACTTCGCCGCGACACATCGCCGCCAGCATTCGCTTCATGCTGGAGTTCTATCCGGATAAGGTTTTGTTCGGGACGGATTTGTATCCGTTGACGCCCGAAGTGAACTGGGAAGAGACGGGCTATCAGACGGAGACAGCAGGAAGAACCGCGCTCGCGCTCGCGCTGACGGGAATGATGCAGGACGGAGAGATCACGCGTGCACAAGCGAGCGAGTTCGCACGCAAAGTGATGCGCGACAACGCGATCAAACTGTATGGACTGAGCAACAAACCTTAGAGCTTCGTGGAAGAACTCGAACACAGAGCCACGAAAAGCCTTCGGCTTCTGTGTTCAGTTTTATCAAGATTGGTTTTGCAAGTGGCGAAAGCATTTCGTTTGCGATCAGCTCACGCTTAGTACAGAACGCCGACGTAAGTACGGAAAGTTAAGAGACGTTCTCTGCGTCTCCGTGCTTCTGTGGCAAATTAACAACGCTATTTCCACAATGCGTGCGACTTTCCCACAACATCTGCACAAACGAAAAGGCCACCCGGCAACAGGGTGACCTTCTCTTCAAGGGAGAATAGTTCCAACGGAGGCTAGACCGTCAAAACTTTCTGGACAAATACTAGGGTTCTGAGAGGGGTGTGTCAAGCGATTTCTAGGACTTAAATTGCTGTGTTTTCAATGAGTTACAATCAATTTTGGAAATCAATCGGAAACAGCCGAAATCCACCGGTTTTCGGCGGGTTTTATGTAAGTGCTTATCTTGCAATGACTTGGGAAAGCCACTCTCATTCCAGGTGTAACTGGATGATCTCCACGTCCTCGGGCCGGTCGAAGACCCTCTTCGGATACAGGCGCTTGAGCAGTAGACGAATTCCGCCGAAGAAGAGTCCGAAGATGAGTGAGATCAGCAGAATGATGCCGATCAGCGCGAACACGGCGACGATCAAGTTGCCGATATTGTCGCGTTTGCCGACCGACGTTGCCTGGTCCCAAGTGACTTCCGCTTCGTAGTTCACTGCGTTAAGAAGATTTTGCCCTGCGCTGCTGCCGGTGGCTCCAGTCACGACGGCGAGCAGAGGACCGCTGCGCCGCACCAGCATCGTAGGTGAGCTAGATTGCAACGCTCGCAAACGCTCGCCGGCAATTTGCGGCGTCGGATAATCGATCACCGTCAGTTCGAGGTCGCCATCCTTCGAGGTGTAGTCCTGCGTGAGTACCTCGGGTTCGAACTTGAAGTCGATCTGCTCGGCTGTCAGCGGCGCCTTTACGATCATCAACGCCTGCGGCCCGAGAATGTAGCGCGCAGAGTTCGCGACTGCATCATTCTTAGGCAGATATTGCGGGAGCGTGGGCAGGTTGCTGCCCGATCCCGCCGCCGATGGCAGCATGCTCGCGAGCTCTCGCAGCTCGGCTGCCGACATCTCGGTCAAGCGGTCGAAGTTGGCGTCAACCAGCACATTGCTGCGGAAGAACAGGATGCGATTGTTGGCCGAAGCGGCCTTAGTTCCGATCTCTTCGACCTTCATCGGCGGCTGGCGATAGAAGGTGAAGGAGCCATAAGCTCCCGTGGCGTCTTTGAAACGCGCTGCCTTGATGGTCAGCTTACGTCCGTCCTCGCGAGTGTAGGTCGTAGTCTCGGAATCGGTGAAGCCGTACTCCTCAAGCACTGCCGGATAAGCGGCGTCAGCCTTGGCGGCATCAGCCGTGACCTGCGGTGAGCCAGTCTGGGTCCATCCGGCAAACGACTGGGGAAGAAATGCTTTGGTGTCAGCAGCGAACGAGCACACCGCAAGCCACATGCAGGCAAGCAGGGCAAAGCAAAGGCGATTTAGCGACCGCAAAGACAAAAAGGAAAGAACCTCTCGTATTTAGACTACTGCGGCGCGGGCAAAGTTTCCAGAAAGAGGGGTGAGAGCGCGAGGGTTGAGATAAGGATGCGCCGGAAGATCGTGACCCCTGGAGTGGCTTAGCGGACCCCTTGGAATTGTAATCCTGAGGAGGGCTTCAGCCCGACGAAGGATCTGCGGTCGCCTGCAGGTTACGAAACTCGGGCCTCCTACCGGCACACCGGACCGCAGATCCTTCGACTGCGTTCGTCGGCTCCGCCTCCTCACTCCGCTCAGGATGACAGTTCGAATGGGGCGAGCCTGGCAAGGTCTTCCCGCAGGTAGCGTTGCTCGGGACGGCGATCGATACGATTTAGCTGAGTGTTGATGGCTGAGCGTTAAATGCTGAATGCTGAGCGCTGAAGGCGGACGGCCTCCTACTGCGACGCGTCCTTATTGAACTTCGACGCGACCTTGATTCCGCTCAGGCCGCCGGCGTATTTCGCGATGCCTTTGTAGAGCGACTCGGCGATCTTCTGGCGGTACTCAGGAGTATCCATCTTGGCTTCGTCGGTGGGGTTGGAGACGAAGGAGATTTCGGCCAGGATGCTGGGCATGTTGGCGCCGATCAGCACCACGAACGGTGCTTTCTTCACGCCGCGATCTTTCAACGTCGAATGCCGCGTCGCCAGCCCACCATACAGCGATTCCTGAACGTCGGCGGCCAGCTCGCGTGACTCCTCGATCTTGTCCTTGAGGGTGATTTTCTTCACCAGGTCCTGCAGCTCGAAGATCGACTTTTGCGAGACCGCGTTCTCGCGCGCCGCCACCTCGAGCGCGTCGGCGTTGGAGGTGAAGTTCAGGTAATAGGTCTCAACGCCGCGGGCGGTTGGATCGCCGCTCGAGTTGGCGTGAATCGAGATGAACAGGTCGGCCTGGTGTTCGTTGGCGATGGCCGTCCGCGTCTCCAGCGGAATGAAGGTGTCGTCGTCGCGAGTGTAGATAACGTCGGCACCAAGACGCGTTTCCAGCAGGCGGCCCAGTCGGAGCGCGACGTCGAGCACGATGTCTTTCTCCATCACGCCGTCCGGACCAATCGTTCCGGTGTCGTGTCCGCCGTGCCCGGCGTCGACGACAATACGCCCAATCTTCAGGCCAAGCGTGCGGGCCAGCGTGCGATCGCCCGTAGCTGTGGGTGCGGCTTCGTGCGTATCCGGCGCGGCCGAGTTGGCGTCAGCTGCTTTCTTCTTCTTGGAATTCTTCACGCGTGGTGCAACGGCGACGGCGGTGGGAGCGGTCGTCGGCTGATCCGTCGCCTTCAATTCGGGGCCGCTGGTGTCGCGCGGACCGGAGAAGAGCGGATCAGGCGGCTTGGCGCTGGCAACCTGGTTGGTCGCCGTGTTATCGCCTGAGCCGGCGCTGGTGTCAGCGGGAGCAGGCGGCTGCTTCACAGTGTCCGCAGGCTTATTCTTAGCCGCCTTCGACTTCGCAGGTGCGGTGGATGTGGTGTCGTCATTGTCGACCACGACGCTGTGCACAGAGTTCTTGGCCTGTGTCGTTGTCGCAGGAGCTGTCTTCGTGGGCGGCGGAGCCGAAGCGGTGTCTTCATTCGCTGCCGGTTTCAGTGTGGACTTCGCTTCGTTGGCCTTTTCGACCGAGCGATACGAGTTTTCCTTCTCGACCGCGGTGATCGCGCCGGAGTCATCGTCGTGCACCGCGTTCTCCGATGCGTTGGCCTTGGCGATCAGCGTCTGCGACTGCGGTTGGCGGCCGTGGACGTCGATGATGAGCCGGTATGGGTTGGGCAGGATGAACGCCGAGTAATCGGAAACGTCGGCCACTTCCAGCACCACACGCGTGTAGCCGGGCTGGTATTGCGCCACGCGAATCTTCTTCAGGAAGCCATCCTGCACATCGAAGCTCTTGCCGACGAGGAAGGAAGCCAGCTTGGTGTTGGGCAGATCGAAGAAGATGCGGTCAGGATCGGGCACGCGTCCGGCTTCATACTTCACTTCGCTGTCGACGTCGATGGCCACGCGGGTGTAGTCGGGCGTCGACCAGTGGCGGATGCCGGTGACCAGCGGCAGGCCCTTGCGCTTGGTCGCCGTGACAGGCGTGGGAGTGCCGTCGGGGGTCGTGGCCGCGTTTGCCGGAGCCCTCTCCGGAGCGTGGGCTTCTTCCTCTGGAGGCTTCGTCGCGGGCTTGGGCGCATTCAACTCAGCCAGCGCCTGCTTTGCGTCCGGCGCCAGCGAATTCCGCGGGTAGCGGTGTAGAAACTCTTCAAACGTCTGCTTGGCCGCGTCGTCGTCGCCGAGGTCTTCCCTATAGATTTGCCCGATGGTGAAGAGCGCCTGGAAGCGATACTTGCTGCCGGGATATTCGCGGCGCAGGAACTCATACTCGCTGATTGCCGCGCGCAGGTCTTTTTCGCCCGACGGAAACTGGCGGCCCATTTCGACCAGGATCTCGGCTACGGCAACGACGCTGGCATCGGCCTTGCTCGACATCGGCGCGACGTAATAGACCTTCCGATAGGCGTCGGCGACGTGTTGATATTCTTTTCGAGTGCGTTCACTGGCCGGTTGACCGTTCAGCGCTTCGCGCATCTGCTCGGCCCGGTCGTAATTCTCGCGAGCCTGCTGTTTGCGTGTCGCGGTGGAGGGAACAGCGTTCAAACTGACGATGCCTGACGCCAGGAGAAGGGCAATGCTGAGAACAGTTTGTAGAGGAAAGGATGGCCGATGACGAGAATGTGAGGAAAGGTGGCGCGCACCCGGTCTTCCACCGTGACTGACGGAGAAAGAAATCGCCATAATGGATTGCCGAACGCACTTGCGGCACAGCTTGGCTGCAGCCAGCCCGCGTAGTCCTTCGGCAGACACGGTTTCGTCCAGAGCAATTCGATTATAGGTTTGGCAAAAGAGGGAACAAGCAACTAAAGCTGCGCGGAATCAGAGGAGTGACCCCATCTATTGTGGTCATTGAGCGGGCAGTTGCCGGCCTTCGCACCTGCATCCAACTTGTTGAACGTTATGTCAAAAACCAGCAAGATCATCCAAGCCGTTCTGCTTGTTGCCATTGTGGCTGCAGGCATCAACTTGTACCTCAACTTCCGCGAGCGCCATATCCAGATTGTCGAACAGAAACCGACGGAAACGGCGCTGGATCCGGACTACTACGTCGTACCGAAAAAATTACATCCTCAAGATTTAAAAGATGCGAAAGAGCTGAGCAAGCAGCCAGTCTGGGTTCGCGACGGCTACCGCTACGCCTATTACCCCTATAACGGTCGCAGCGACTACGACCATCAGGCGGGAACTCTCGGTCCGCTGGAGAAGCTCGACATAAAAGATGTTGTGCTCGACCGCACGCCCGGTTCGGCCACCCAGAAACAGGTGATGGCCGTCTTTGAGAAAGACGGCAAACGTTACTCTGTACCCATCGGCATCGACGACGCCGGCGACTTCAAGATCTATAGCGACGAGATGTTCTTCATCCAGGACCCGCACGACCTGTACAAGCACTGGTCTGCCGACACCTGGCAGGCCATCGAGAGCCACCAGGTCAAGACGGGCATGAACGAGATTCAGGCGACCTTTGCGATCGGCATCGGCGCGCCCGAAGGAACGGGTATGGAGAATCCCCGCATCGTGAACTTCCCCAACAACGGTCATCCCGTGCGCATCACGTTCACCAACGGCAAGGCCACCGAGGTCCAGCAGGGATCCTAATCACGGTGCCAGCGGCGTCGCCGGAGCGCGATCCTGGAACAGCGCTTTGATCTGCGGCTGCACCAGGTACCAGATAATCAGAATGCTGATGGCGATGCGGAATAGACGATAGGTGCCGATGAAGAGGTGCAGATGAATCCCCATCATCAGCAAGCCGGGGAATGAGAAGATCAGGGCGATGACGGCCAGCGCGATCGACAGAATGCGTCCCCACTCACGCATGGCCCACATGCCGTAACCCGCCATGACGGCGACCAGGGCGAAGAGAAAGAAGAAAATCCCTCCTACAACGGCGACCGCTTGTCCGATGCCCACCATGCTGAACGGGCCGACATCGCCTTTCCCGAAGAACGTAGCCAAAAGAGTGCCACCGACAAGAAGAGCGACGGCGAAAAACACAAGAAACAACGCGCTGAGAAAGTGGTACACCGCAATCAGGACCACCCCGGTGGGTCGCATCTTTTGTGTTCTCCTTTTCGGGATTCAGCCGGACAGTATGCCAACGGGAGTTGCAAGTCAAGCCGCGCACCCATTTCGAATCTGATAGTTTTTGTGCAGGAGGCAATCGTGAGAGCCATACGTGTAAATGAGTTCGGCGGACCGGAGGTACTGAAGCTCGAAGAGCTTCCCGATCCGCAACCCGGTCCGGGGCAGCTCGTGGTGGAGATTCGCGTCGCAGGCGTGAACCCGGTAGACGCCTACATCCGCACCGGTACGTACGCCTCTAAGCCCAACCTTCCTTACACGCCGGGCAACGACGCTGCAGGTGTGGTAGGCGCAGTCGGCGCAGAGGTGAAACGTTTCAAAGCAGGCGATCGCGTCTACATCTCCGGATCGAAGACCGGCGCTTACGCCGAGAAGGCTCTTTGCGATGAGAGCACGGTTCAGCCCCTGCCCGAGCAGGCAAACTTCGAGCAGGGAGCGGCGATAGGCGTTCCCTACGCCACGGCGTATCGGGGAGTGTTTCTCCGCGGCCAGGTCAAGCCGGCGGAGACCGTGTTGGTTCATGGGGCCACGGGAGGCGTGGGAATTGCGGCGGTGCAATTGGCTCGCGCGATCGGAGTGACCGTCATCGGCACCGCCGGCAGCCCTGAGGGCAAGAAGCTGGTGAAAGAGCAGGGGGTGCATCATGTGCTGGATCATTCTTCGGACGCGCATTACGAGGACCTGATGAAGCTGACCGAAGGCCGCGGTGTGGACGTCATCATCGAAATGCTGGCCAACAAGAATCTGGCAAACGACCTGACCGTGTTGGCCAAGCATGGTCGCGTGGTGGTGATCGGCAATCGCGGCACCATCGAGATCAATCCACGCGACGCCATGGGCCGTGATGCCGACATCCGTGCCACAACCCTGATGAACACGACGCCCGAGGAGTATCGCCTGATTCACGCTGCTCTCGGAGCTGGGCTGGAGAATGGCACGCTGAAGCCGGTGATCGGCGAGCGTTTTCCGCTGGCGGAAGCCGCAAGGGCTCACGAGGCAATAATGAAGGCGTCGGGCGCGCTGGGGAAGATTGTGCTGATCCCGTAAGGCCGGTTTCGGTAAGTCGGAGCCCCATGAGTCATCTGCCCCATAAGTTGACACCCCCCGTGCGTCCGCTTCCCCCGTAAGTCTGCGTCGGCGGTACCCCTTTTCGAATTGTCATCCTGAGCGGAGCGTCCGCGTGCTTCTTCCGATTCGCCGCTTTTGCGGATCGGGCGGACGCGTAGTCGAAGGATCTGCGGTTGCCCGGCCGGGAAGAGTGTTGTTGTTCGTGACCAACCGCAGGTCCTTCGACTCCGTGCCAGCCTGCCTCGCAAATGCGGCGAGTCAGAAAGAGAGGGCGGGCACTGCGCGCAGGATGACAATCGTAATAAAAAGGAAGGGGCTCGCCATCAACGGCCACGTTGCTCGCACCGACCTGGCTCCCACCTACAGCGATTCCCACACACGTCGAAAATCGGGCTACCGCTTTGTTGACTCGTGCCGAACCGGGTTCATCTCTGGCGAGAGTGCCTCCGCCGTTGCCTGGCGCGATTACAATCTCACCATGTTCCGTATGAATCTGGCCGGATGGCGCCTTGTCGTGGCGCTGGCGATAGCGGTGTCATCGCACACCGCCGCAGCTCAGGCGGCCGATTCGCAACTGCAGAGCGCGGTGAGTCGCGCCATGGCCGACCGCCGCGGCACAGCGGTTGTGCTCGACGTTCATACGGGCCGCGTCATCGCCTCTTCGCATCTGGATGTAGCGGCACGACGCGTGGTCACGCCCGGATCGAGCATCAAGCCCTTCACCCTGATGGCGCTGCTGGAGTCTGGCAAAATCAACGCGCAGACCGCGCTGATGTGCAAGCGCTCAGTCGCGATCGCCGGACATAAGCTGGACTGCTCGCATCCCCAAACATCGGAACCGCTCGATCCTGCAACTGCGCTGGCGTACTCCTGCAATTCCTACTTCACCACGGTGGCGCTGCGGCTGTCGCCGAGCCAGTTGCGCGACAGCTTTCTCCGCGGCGGCTTCGGCTCTCCGACCTCGTTAGCCTCCGATGAAGCAGCAGGTACAGTCGCTTTGGCCGGATCGCCCCAGCAGCTACAGTTGCAAGCCATCGGCGAGTGGGGAATCCGAGTGACGCCGCTGGAGCTTGCGAAGGCCTATCGGAACCTCGCGCTGGCTCGATCCAAACATGAACCAACGCTTGAACCTTTGTTCGCTGGACTGCAGGAGTCCGTGGCTTACGGGATGGGTCACGCCGCGCAGCCCGCAGCTTCGATGAAAGTGGCAGGCAAAACCGGCACGGCTCCAGCCGAAGAAGGATCGTGGACGCATGCCTGGTTTGGCGGGTACGCGCCCGCAGCTAATCCGGAAATCGCGCTGGTCGTCTTCCTGGAAAAAGGGCACGGCGGCAACGAGGCAGCGTGGGTCGCCAAGCAGATATTCGCTTCGTTCGCCGACGACCACGTCGCGAACACTGCGGCCAAGGGAGCCGAACGATGAAGCGGTTCCTCACCATTGCGACGCTACTGCTGGCAGTTTGGATCCGCAGTGACGCGCGGACACCGATCGGCGACGCGACACCCGCTTCGACCCAGAGCCAGTTTCCGCAGGTGGTTCGAATTCGACTGTGGTATCTGCATCCGCCGCACGAGCTGAAGCTGCGCGCCGAAGCCGGCCGCGCTAATGCGCAGAGCTGCCGCACCTGTAAGGAGACGCCGCTCACCACGCTTACGGTTCGCGCCTCCGGTTCATCTCTTCAGAGCGATGCAGCCCGCGCTGCAAATTCTGATTTGCGCATCACCGGCACATTCCAGATGAGCGCGGCCGATTCTCCGCCGATTCATGCTGACTTTCCCATCGAGGTTAGGGCCGACCAGAACCACCTGCTGATCACCGCTTACATGCCGATGGAGGAGTACATCGCCGGCGTGCTGGCGGGTGAGACCGGCAACTTCAAGTCCGAAGAGGCGCTGAAGGCGATGTCGGTGGCCGCGCGAACGTATGCCGAACATTTCGGCAGCCGTCACGCGCTCGACGGCTTCGAGTTCTGCGACACCACGCACTGTCAGGACTTGCGGCTGGCCGGCATCGACACGCGCCTGCGCAGGATCGCCGAATCCACCGCGGGCGAAGTGCTTTGGTACGACGGTGAGCCCGCCGCGACCTACTACTTCGCCAACTGCGGCGGCACAACCGAAGACGGTCACTACATCCTCGGCAACGATGAAGCGCCAGCTCCATATCTCAAGCAGCATTCCGACCGTTACTGCATCCGCAACGGCGGCTCGCAATGGAGCAGTGAAGTTTCCACGCGGGATTTGCAGGCTGCGCTGGCGGCGGATGGTATCAACATTCCCGGCAAGATTCGCTCCGTCGCCGTCTTGAACCGCACTGCCAGTGGACGCGTTGAGTTTCTGCGCATCACGGGCAATGGCAGCGTGACGGTGTCAGGCCTGCTGTTCCGCTCGGCCATCGGGCGCCACATCGGTTGGGAAAAGTTGAAGAGCAACTGGTATGACGTAAGCGATCACGGCGATCGCGTCGTCTTTCACGGGCGCGGTTCGGGACACGGCGTGGGCCTTTGCCAGGTGGGCGCCGAGACCATGGGCGAAGAAGGGCACTCGTATCGCGAAATTCTGGCTTTCTATTATCCGGGCACGCATCTGGGGGTCGCGGCGCAGGGCATTCAGTGGCAGCAGCTGGCCAATGACGATATCGAGTTGCTGACGCCGAGGCCGGACCGTGATCGCTCGTTGCTGCCGATTGCCACGCGATATCTGCACGAATCAGAGGAGAGCACGGGGCTGATCTATCGCGGCAAGCCGCGCCTGAAGGTGTACGCGACGATCACAGAGTTTCGCGATTCAACCGGTGAGCCCGGATGGGTCGCGGCTTCAACGCGTGGCCGCACGATTCAGCTCCAGCCCTCGGACGTGCTGCGCAACGCAGGCACGCTCGACAGCACCATTCATCATGAGCTGCTGCACATGCTGATCGAATCTTATGCGCGGCCGGGTACACCGCAGTGGTTCCGCGAAGGGCTCGTCCTGTACCTCTCGACCCCCCCAGCCGCCAATATGAAAACGGCGAACACCGACGATTTGTCTACGCTTGAAAAGTCTCTGCGATCTCCGCAGAGCGAGCAGGAGTTACGCCGGGCCTATGCCCAGGCCGAGGCCAAGGTCGCCATGCTCGCCCAGCAGCGCGGCAAAGAGGTGCTGATCGACTGGATACAAAATGGCCTCCCTCCGGAGCTGAGCGCCCGCACGAATGTGCGGCCGGCGGAAGGGCAGTAACCTCCACTACATCGGCAACGGCTCAGGCAGCGGATCCATGCTCGGCACGACGTCAGGATCGGAGCCCGGTTCGGGCTCGGGATCCGGCTTGGGTTCGGGGTCAGGATCAGGTGTTCCGGGCGGCGTTCTCAACCAGATTGTCTTTGTATTCGGATACATGGACATACGATGCACAGAGTAGTCCGAATCGTTTGCCGGCCCGAGTAGGGCGAGCGATTGGGGAATTTATTTTCGTTTTGCAACGGAATCGTCTCGGCCAGTGTATTCCTCATTGCCAAGAACGTCGGTTCACGGCATCCTTATAGGCAAGCATTCTCAGGATATTCTCAGGATTGTGGCGTGAGTAACGTAAGTCGAAGGAAAGCCCTGTCTTTTTTCGTCCTGCTCTCGCAGGTTTGCGTGATGTCGCTGGCCGCGGTCGCGCAGAAGGCTCTCTCTGCTGAGCAGGTGCAGGGTTACGATTTCTCGTCTTCCCTCAATCCTCCTCTCGTGCCTTCGGATTCTTCTACTACGTCGTCGTCGAACGACGAGGACGATGACGCCGGAGCGTCGATCAGCTCCGGCGCGGCAGCAGCTTCCGTGTCGACTTTGCATCGCGAGACTGGCGTGGACTGGGGCCATCTCGTCGCCAGTTCGCTGGCCTTTCTGACCGTTTCCCACAGCTTTCGGTACGCCAGTGAAGCGACTACGCGGCGCTCGTTCCATCAGTCGTACTTTCCGCATTACGGAGCTGCGATCGCCAACCTCCACGGCTGGGGTGATGGTGATCCGTTTCTCGTGAACTACGTCGGGCATCCGATGGAGGGCGCGGTGGCCGGCTTCATCTGGCAGCACAACGATCGCGCTTTTCGCACGGTGGAATTCGGTCGCAATCGGCGTTATTGGAAGGAACGCATGCGCGGCATGGCCTTCGCCTACGTCTACAGCGTGCAGTTCGAGATTGGCCCGATCAGCGAAGCCTCGATTGGACATATCCAGGGCATGTATCCGCAGATTGGCTTTGTCGATCATGTGATTACGCCGATCGTCGGTACCGGCTGGGCTATCGCCGAGGATTCCATCGACCGCATCATCGTTCAGCGCATTGAGCAGCATTACTCCAACCCCTATATACGTTTGTTCGCGCGTGGGCTGATGAACCCGGCGCGTTCCTTCGCCAACGTCATGGAGTTCCAGGTGCCGTGGCATCGCGATGACCGTCCAGGCGTGTTTAAGCCGTTTCCGGAAAATGCGTTCTGGGTCGCCGAGAACAAACGACGCGTGGAGAGCACTCCGGTGAATCCTCCTCCGGGCGTGGCGCCCTTCGACTTCAGCTTCCATGCCACCTATACCGATTTTGTGGGTAACTCCAAGGGTGGCTCGTGCATGGGCGGCGGCGGCACTGCGGGCTTCCGCATTGCCGAGGATTGGCAGATCATCCTCGACGTCGGCGGTTGCAAGATGTTGAACTTCGGACAGGACTGGTCAGGCGATACGCTTACCTACATGGTTGGACCACGCTGGACTTCGCACAACTCCGGCAAATGGACGCCGCATGTGCAGGCGCTGGTGGGTGGCACGAAAATTACGCAGGAATATCAGAATCCGGTGCTCAAGGCTGATGTGGCCGACTGGCATCCTGATAACGACGAAGGCCGCACCGCCAAGCACGACTATTACAGCACCGACTGGACGCGCGACGGCTTCGCTCTTTCGGCCGGAGCCGGCGTCGACTACCGCTTCAACAACGCGCTCGCGCTGCGAGTCGCCGATCTTTCCTACGCGCACTACTGGGTCAGCGACATCAACAACGTCAACTACCGCAATGCGGTTCAGTTGAGCGGTGGATTGGTCCTGCGCATGGGTACGTGGTGAAGCCTTCGCGCGCTTGACTCCGTTGGCCACGCGGCATACTTTGCCAGTACATGTCTGAAAGCCGCATCGTTACCTTCACAACTGACTTCGGCCTGAACGATCCCTTCGTCGGCATCATGCATGGCGTGGTTCTGAACATTCAGCCGGACACGCGCATCGTCGACATCTGCCACTCCATTGCCTCGTACGACATCAACGATGGCGCGTGGAGCATCGCCCAGGCGTATCGCTTCTTTCCGAAGAGAACTGTTCACGTCGTCGTCGTCGATCCCGGTGTAGGCGGCGCGCGCCGGCCGATCATCGTCGAAACCGAGGACTACATCTTCGTCGCCCCCGACAACGGCGTCCTCTCACTGGTTGAGGCCCGCGAACCCAAGTTCGTGGTGCGCCACGTCACCGCCGAGCGATATTTCCTTCAGCCGGTCAGCCAGACCTTTCATGGCCGTGACGTCTTCGCGCCGGTAGCGGGATGGCTGAGCAAAGGTGTGGCGCCGGCGGAGTTCGGCGCGGAGATCTCCGATTACGTTCGCAGCCCGCTGCCTGCGGTAGAGCGCGTCGGCGACGATAGCCTGCGCGGAGTGGTGATGAAAGTCGACAAGTTCGGCAACCTGATCACCAACATCGGCGAGCTCGACGCGCCCCAACTGTTCGGCGCGAACGTCAGCGGCATCAGCATCCTGATCGCGGGCGAGACCGTCACTCGCATCTGCCGGTCGTATGGTGAAGGCGCGGAGGGCGAGATCTTCGCTATTGTCGGAAGCTCGGGATATCTGGAGATCGCCGCCAGGCAGGCATCGGCGGCGGAAAAGCTGGCAGCAGGGGTGGGCACGCCTGTGGGCGTGGTGCTCGCGTCAAATTGAGTTTACGGGTTCTTTGGCTTGGCGCGCGCGTAGCGATCCATCTCGGCCGTCCACTTCACAAAGCGAAGCAGCTCCTGCCGCTCCCGCCACATGAACCCGCAGAATTCCAGTAAGCCGATGCTGTGCATCTTGATACCGGTGTAGGTCTCGATGCGCCAGCGCAGATAGGGGCTGCGCCACGGCGCCAGGTGATGGCCGCGTGACGAGTTCCAGATGAAGCGGAGAATGTTGCGCATCGCTCCAGCTAGTATATCGGGAGAGGAACGGTACACCGGGATGGGATCGCAGACAAAAAGCGCTGCGCAAACGGTCGTGCGCAAAATCTATCGGCGCCTGCACCGTGCGCTTGGTCCACAGCATTGGTGGCCGGCTGAGAGTCCGTTTGAGGTCATCGTCGGTGCAATCCTCACCCAGAACACCTCCTGGACGAACGTCGAGCGTGCATTGGCCAAACTTCGCGAAGCGAATGCCTTGAACGTGAAAGGAATTCGTTCGCTGCCGTTGGCCGAACTCGAGCAGCTCGTGCGATCCTCAGGTTATTTCCGGCAGAAGGCGGAGCGGCTGAAGCGATTCGTCGACTTTCTCGATGAGCGATACGGTGGCTCGCTAGCCGCGATGTTCGCGACACCTACCGAGCAGCTTCGCGCGGAGTTGCTGGCTCTCAAGGGCGTGGGGCCCGAAACCGCAGACTCCATTCTGCTATATGGCGGCGGGCACGAAATCTTCGTCGTCGACGCCTACACCAGAAGAATCTTCGAGAGGCATGCGCTGATCGACACTCGCACCACCTACGACGAACTCCGAACTCTGGTAGAGGGTGCGCTGGATCGTGAACCCTCAGTCAAACCAACCATCCACAAGGCTGCCAGAAGTACAGACCTCGTCATTCACGAACCCTCTCCTATGAGCCGTTCGCAGCGTAGCCCTCTGAGTCAGACCTATAACGAGATGCACGGTCTGCTGGTGCAGATCGGCAAACACTATTGCCTGAAGCAGGAGCCACGGTGCGAGGCGTGTCCGTTGCGCAGTTTTCTGCCGACGGCGATCTGAACGGCTTCGCAGTTCCTCAACGGCCGCGCGCCAATCGAGCATCACGTTTGCATTGTGCGGTAAGTCACAGCCTGAATGTCGTGCAGCTGGTAGTAATGAAAAGAAGAGCCGCGACTGCTCCCTCGCGGACAACGTCAGATGCAGTCCGGATCATAAGCTGCTGCACGACCCTTGGGTAGGCTTCGGTTAAGTTTCCTGGCGCAGTTCGTCCGATGCAAGCCGCAGCGGCGATCCACCCTTCTGCAATCTGTCCCGCAGTACAGGCTGAACTTCTTTCAGAATAGTTTGGAAGAAGCTATACGAGATTCTTGCAGATGTCATTTGCAAGTGTGATTTCGCTGGTAGCTGCCGCTACCGTGTTGTTGGTGCTGGCCGCCGTCATTGTGCGCCAGGGCCAAACCCTCGCTCGACTCCATCAGGAGATCGCGACCCTTAACGATTCGTTGCTAGCCTCACGGCGTCGAGGCGAGTTGTTGTTCTCCTCCAATCCCCATCCCATGTGGATCTACGATCGGCAGACGCTCCGCTTTCTCGATGTAAACGAAGCCGCAGTTCGCGGTTACGGTTACCCTCGCGAAGAGTTCTTAAAAATGAGCGTAGTGGATATCCGTCCTCCAGAGGACGCGTCGGCCTTTACGGAGTTCATCAGCCATCTGCCGGAAGGATATAGGCGGCCTGGCGTGTGGCGTCATCTGCGCAAAGACGGCACGCTCATGCGGGTTGAAATTGCCGCCTTCAAGTTTGAAATCGACGGGCATCTTGCCGAGCTGGTAGTTGCACAGGACATCACGGAGCGTTGCTGCGTAGAGGAGGCGTTGCGGAACTCGGAGGCTTCGCTGAAGGCTTTGCTCGATAACGCTCCCCTGGGAATCGCCGAAGGCGCGCTGGATAAGAGTTATCTCTCAATGACGAATCCCGCGCTGCGGGAGATTCTGGGTGGTTACAGCGTTGAGGAAGCTCTGGTACTGGACCTCAACGCCCAGGTCTATGCCGATATCAAAGAGCGCGAGCGGCTGCTCGAGGTACTGAGGCGGAGCGGCAAGATCACGGGCTGGGAAACCAACATCCGCCGGCGCGATGGAACCCCGGTCCCGGTTCGCATCACCGCCGTCTTGGCGCCGGGCGAGCCCGAGCGCCTGCTCAGCTACATCGAGGACACCACCCAGCAAAATGCACTGGAACAGCAGGTTCGACAGGTGCAGAAGCTGGAAGCCGTGGGACGCTTGGCCGGAGGCATGGCCCACGACTTCAACAACGTTCTGGTGGTGATCAAGCTGTCCACTGAAATGATGCTGGCGCAAATCACGCCAGACAGTCCATTCAGCAAGCCGCTGCTGCAAATCTCCAACGCCGCCGAGCGCGCCGCCGCCCTCACCAGGCAAATGTTGGCGTTTGGCCGGCAACAGATGATGCAGCCCCGCATCATCAATGTGAATGCGGTGGTCAGTGACACCGCCCACATGCTGCGCCAGGTGATCGGCGAAGACATCGAGCTGGTCACGGAACTGGAAGAGTCGGTCCAAAACGCGAAGCTCGATCCCGACCAACTCACGCAAGTCATTTTGAACCTGGCAGTCAACGCCCGCGACGCGATGCCCAACGGCGGAACCCTCCACATCGAAACCGCGACGCGCACGCTGGATGAAGCCTACGCCCGCGAGCATCAGCCAGTGCAACCTGGCCGTTACGTGATGATGTCGGTGAGCGACACCGGTTCGGGCATCGACCGCTCGGTGCTGCCTCGCATCTTCGATCCGTTCTTCACCACGAAAGAAATCGGGAAGGGAACCGGCCTGGGGCTTTCCATCGTCTATGGCATCGTCAAGCAGAGCGGGGGGTACATCTGGGTCTACAGCGAGCCCGGACATGGCACGACTTTCAAGCTCTATTTCCCGGCAACTACGGCGCCTCTGGATCCACCTGACGCTCGGCGCGACATCCCTGGCCGTCCTGCAGGCCAACTCATTCTGGTGGTTGAGGACGAGGCCACTATCCGCAGCAACGTTCGCGACTGCCTGTCGCAGCTGGGATACCGCGTGGTGGTTGCCGACACCGCGAATGCTGCGCTGAGGCGTTGTGACCAACTCGAGGGTAAGATCGATCTCCTGCTCACCGACGTGGTGATGGCGGGCAAGAGCGGATACGACCTGGCGCTTGAGCTGTCCGGACGTTATCCCAGCATACCGGTGCTGTTTATGTCGGGATACACCGAGGACAGCGGCGTCCGTCGAGAGCTCCTGTTGAAGGGAAGCCCATTCCTGCAGAAACCGTTCAGCGTGGCCGACCTCGCCAGCGCGGTGCACGCGGCCCTGCTGATGCGCGCCGTACACACCTAAACCGGGCAAGCGCCGCCCTCACGGCTTCGCATTCGGCGAGGAATCGCTGGCCGGAGCTGGACAATAGCAGCGTGTGTAGCTCTCCGGATCGAGCTCTTCGATCGCACAGTAGAGTCCCGGTACTGTGTCGGCCGGCAGGTAGGCTGCGGAGCTGGAAACGTTGTAGAACTTCAGCCAATCGCCGCGCGCGCTCTCATCCATCCGGATTTTGTTATAGAGCGAAGCCAGACCAGCAGCGTCAATCTTCGGCAATTTCCATTCTTGCGAAAAAGTGTATTCATGATCCCACTCGCCGGCTGTGGTACTGCTGGCAAAGGCGAGGTTCGTCAGGTAGTAAACCGAAGCGTCGGTGAGCGATCCGTCCCTAGCAAAGGTAACGGTACGGAATCCGGGATTCTGATTGTAGACAGGCGAGATTGCCGGATTGATGAGAATAAATGACGGATTCGTTGACTCTGAATTGATGACGCGAAAGTCGTCGGTATGCGTGTGTCCGGCGAGGCTGACGATCACCGTGTCGTGATACTTCTCGAGCAGCGCGTCGAATTTTGCCGTCCACTCCGGCACCCACATCGGTACGACGGCCGACGCACACAATTGTTCCGACGCCGGCTTGCCCTTGCTCAGTGTCAGATACTGCTGCACCGTCGAAAACGGATCGATTCCCGGCGGAATGTGAAACATCAGCCAAACCTTTTGGTTCGCCTTTTGCGCCGCACTCAACCGCGTTTCCAGCCAGGCAAACTCATCGGCGGGCTCGTTTGAAGGCTGAATGGCGCAATCTTCGCCGAAGTTTGCCGCGTGATATTTGGGCGAGAAGTAGATCGTGTTCAGCGAGATCAGGCGCACGCCGTGCAGCGTGGGATGCGGTACATCGTAGCTCCCCATCTTCTCCCATGAGGCTTGCATGGCATCGTCGCCATGTGCCAACTCGCGCACGATGCCCGCCGTGTCGTGGAGAAAAGCACCGCCAGCCCGAATGCTGTAGTTGCCGCAATTCTCGTCATTGTTGCCGGGGGTGACAAAAATCTTCTCCGTGGAATATCGCTTGCGCAGTTCCAGCACCAGGAACTTCACGGTCTTCAACACGAATTCTCGATAATGGTCGCGATCGCTGTCATGCGTTGCACTCTGGAACTGCTGAGGAAATCGATGTGCCAGGCTGTCGCCGGCAATCAGAATGAAGGCGGGATGGGGAATCGTATTGTGCATTTGATCAAGCGACGATTGCAGCAGCCACCAATTGGTGTCCTGCCCGTACTGGCTGAATGCCGCCGGCTTCGAGCGGTTCAGGATGGCCTCCCACTCTGTAGGAGCGGCTTTATCGAGCTGGGAGACCAGGGCCGGGTCGGCCATGGGATTGAAGTGAAAGTCCGAAACCACCAGGAAAGTATTCGCCGCGGCAGACTGTCGGTTGCTCGCCGCGCCCAGGTTGACACAGCAACCGGAGATGAAAAGCAGCAAGAGAGCGGATTTCAGAGCCGTGACTGCACGAAGGCGATTACCGAATGTCTGCACCGCAGCGATTTCCCCAGAAGAAGTCTTTATGAGAACCCTTCTGTTGTAGCTGATTGGGGCAACTCCGGCAATCGCCTTACTAGCGGCACTTCACCAGGTGCCCGACGGCTCCTCGCGTCAAGGTGAATTCAGGAGGTTGCGCATTTCCGCCAGTGAGCATGACTTGCAGGCGCATGGTGTTGCCGTGGATGGTTCCCTTATAGGTTGCTGGCAGATCTGCGGGAGGGCTGTCTTTCTTCACTGGGCCACCCCGCTGGGGGGTGAAGGTTCCGGCTGCTGTGAAGTCGCCATTGGCGTCGGGCTGGATCGGATTCATGATCACGCCCTCGGCGCAGTCGAACTCCAGCGTCGCGTTAGCCTTGCTCATGACCAGTGACACGTGTTCTCCGCCCCAGACTTCAGGATTTCCCGAGGGGTTTTGGTCTTCCTGAGCAACCACAGTGGAGACACCAAGCCCGAATACGAGGATCAATAACAGGACGAAATGAAACTTCATCTGCTCTCTCCTTGCTCATTCATAGCCGAACCTCCAACCCTATCGGATGCCTGGAATTAGAGTACGGTGACATGCAATCATGCGTGCGGCAGAAGCTCTCTTCTTGCAGCTTCATAGATTTCGATGCGGATTTTCTTTTGACAGCGCCACAAGGTTGATCTACAGTAGTCCGAAGTCATGAAGCTTTTCCGCCAAACCCGTGTGTTCAGCACAACCACATCGGGTGCACGTGTGTCGTCGACAGGCACACGCGGCTCATCTACGGGCGGAAAGCGAATCGGCAATAGTTCTTAGTCAGTTTTAAAGAACGAAAAGATTCGAAACCCACCGCCCAACGGCTGGTGGGTTTTTTATTTGCACTGAAACCATGGAGTGAGTATGTCCCCGACGCAAGCCGGAGTACGACAAGAACGACGCAAAGCCAAGGCTCGAGGTCCGAAACTGGTGCTGTTTCCGCAGCCTGCGAAGGCGAGAGCGAACGCACAGGCCGATGTCCAACTCTCCTCTCCGTGCCGGATCGCCCTGGTGGGATTCGGCACGGTGGGCAGCGCCGTGGCCCGCCTGTTGCAAACGCGAGGCGATGGCTCGCTACGGCTTACGTATGTCTGCAATCGCAATATCTCGCGCAAGCGTGTGAGCTGGACCTCACCTGACGTGGTCTGGACCGACAGCATGAAGCGCGTGCTGGCCTCCGATGCAGATGTTGTGGTGGAACTCATGGGCAGCCTCGATCCCGCGCACGAGTTGGTGCGGCAGGCATTGAGCAGCGGCAAGTCGGTGGTCACCGCCAACAAGCAGCTTATCGCCCATTCGGGACACGAACTGCTGCAACTGGCGCGTAGCAAGGGGCAATACCTGGGCTTCGGAGCGTGTGTCGCCGGCGGCGTGCCCGTGCTTTCGGGCTTGCAGGACGGTCTGGCGGGCGATCGTCTGGTCCAGATTCGCGGCATCCTCAATGGCACGTGCAATTTCATCCTCAGCCGCATCGAGCACGCGAACAGCTCGTTCGCCGACGCTCTACGCGAGGCGCAGCATGCCGGCTTTGCCGAAGCCGATCCCAGCTTCGATGTCGATGGACAGGACGCAGGCGCCAAGCTGGCGATCCTGGCGCGCTTTGGACTGAAGGTCAGCGTCGCTTCCGATCAGGTCATTTGTCGCTCGATTCGCGATGTCTCCGCCGTCGACTTCGAATACGCGCGTGAGTTGAACTGCACTATCCGGCAAATCTCTCTGGCATATCTTCGCGACGGCAACCTCTATCTCGCGGTCGGGCCGTCGCTGGTCAGCAAGGACTCACCGCTGGCCAAGGTCTCCGGCAGCCAGAACCTCGTCGTCAGCACGGGCGAGTTCGGAGGCGAGACCACCTTCGGCGGTCATGGCGCTGGCGGTGATCCCACGGCGGTCGCGGTGGTCTCCGACCTGGTGCAGGCTGCCAATCACCGCAGGAAGCGACTGGCTGCGTCCGACCATCCGCTTGTTGCCGACTGTATGCCGATGCGCGATTTCGAATCGCCGCAGTACATCCGCTTCGTCGTGCGCGACCGACCGGGAATCATCGCTACGCTGGCCGCTGTATTCGCAAAGCATCGCCTGAACATCGATGCCATCGTGCAGAAGCCAGGCTATGACAAGTCGGCGCTGCCGTTCGTGATCACGTTGGAGTCCTGCGAAGGGCCAGGGCTTGACGCCGCTGTGCGCGAAATCAGCAAGTTTGATTTCTTACTCGAACCGCCGCTGGCAATGCCGGTGGTGCAGTAGGAGCCCATGTGTATGCATTTGCGCTGTAGCAATCCCGAATGCGGTGAAAGCCTCGACCTCCACGATCATGCGCTGTCGTGCCCCGTCTGCGCCGAACTGCTGGAGATCGTGGTGGAGGCTCCGGCAATTGATCCTATCGACATGAAGCGTGTTTGGCTGGAACGCAGATGTTCTTACGATCCGCGCGACGTCAGCGGGGTATGGCGCTTCCGCGAGTTCCTGCCGAATGGCTATTCCGATATCGTCACCATGGGCGAAGGCAACAATCCATTGATCGATGGACGGCGCACCGCTGATTGGTCGGGGCTGCGCCACCTGCGCTTCAAGCATCTCGGCTGGAATCCCACGGCCTGCTTCAAAGACCTCGGCATGACGGTCGGCGTGACCGAAGCGTTGTCGCGGAGAGCCAGAGTTGTTGGCTGTGCTTCCACCGGCAACACTGCGGCGTCTCTGGCTGGCTACGCGGCGCGTGCCGGACTTCGCGCGAAAGTGTATCTCCCCGCAGGACAGGTGTCGGAGAACAAGCTTGCGCAGGCGCTCGACTTCGGCGCGGAGATCGTTCACGTTGCCGGCAGCTTTGACGTTGCGCTGAACCGCATCCTCTACGAAGCCAACGGCAGCCTCTACTTCCTGAACTCCATCAACCCCTTCCGAATTGAAGGGCAGAAGACGGTCATGTTCGAGATGCTCGAACAACTGGGATGGGAGGTCCCGGACTACGTTGTCGTGCCCGGCGGAAATTTGGGCAATAGTTCGGCATTTGGCAAAGCCTTGTTCGAACTGCATGCAGCCGGCCTCATTGATCGTCTGCCAAAACTGGTCATCGTCCAGGCAGAAGGGGCTAACCCACTCGCGAAGATGTGGCTGTCAGGCTCCAGCAAGCTCGAGCCCGTCGAGAAACCCGCGACCGCCGCGACCGCCATTCGTATTGGCAATCCGCGCTCCTGGAAAAAAGCGCTGCGCGCCGTTCAAGATACCGGCGGCTTTGTGATGGATGTCAGCGACGACGAGATCGCTGAGGCGAAAGCCGTCATTGGCCGCGATGGTATCGGCTGCGAGCCCGCCTCGGCCACCACTCTGGCGGCCTTGCGCAAACTGACAGACTCACGCCGAGTCGATCGCGATGCGATGGTCGTCGCAATCCTCACCGGCCACGCCCTCAAAGACACCGACTTCATTCTCAGAGCCAACCTTGGCCAACCAGCCGTGCAAGGAGAACGGTACGCATGAATCACCAACAAGGTTTAACCATTTCCAACCAAGCATTCGAGATCAAAGTCCCCGGTTCCATTGCCAATCTCGGTCCCGGATTCGACACCCTTGCGGTCGCCGTTCAGTTGTATCTCACGCTACGCGTGAAATGTTTGCCGGGACGTGGCGAGCTGGAGTTCCGATTTGCCGGACAAAAGCCACAAGGTGAGAACTGCGTGCAGCGCGCCTTTCAATACATGGCCGGCGAGAACGCTAAGCATCTGCCGTCGTTCTGCGTCGAGGTGAGCAGCGACATCCCGCCAAGCGCGGGCCTGGGCAGCAGCGCCGCTGCCACCGTGGCCGGATTGCGTTTGTACGAAGCAGCTGCGGGCCCGGTGCCGATCCAGACGCTGTTGAATGCCGCCTGCAAGCTGGAAACGCATCCTGACAACGCCGCTGCTTCATTGCTTGGAGGGTTGACGCTCAGCTGCTCGATGCCCGATGGCTCGGTCTATGCCACCAAGTTTCCGTGGCCGGACTCGCTTGCTTTCGTTGTCGCGTCGCCGGCCGTCCCGTTGCGCACGCCCGAATCGCGGGCGGTGCTGCCGAACACGATTTCCCGTGCTGACCTGGTCTTCAACCTGCAGCGAGTGGCACTGCTGCTGGAGTTGTTGCGGAGTGGCGACTTCGGGCTGCTGAAACATGCGCTCGACGACCGTGTGCATCAGCCCTTCCGCGAGCAGATTGTCCCTGGCCTGCATGAGGCGCTCGAATTGAAACATCGCGACCTACTCGGCATTTGTCTGAGTGGCTCCGGACCATCGATTGTCGCCATGGCCGAGTGCAATCTGTGGGAGATTGGTGCGATGTTGAGGCAGGTGTACGAGCGCAGGGGTGTCGATTGCCAGCTGCGCATTCTCGAGGCGCATCAGGAGGCCGGCGTCCGGACGCAGATGTTTCGTTCCGGATTGCTTTGCTGCTCCTGACGTTGACCCAGCCGCGGGTTGTCCCACAGCGAGAGAGGGTGGCGACCCGCGGCCTGTTCTTGCACTACAATCGCGCTGAGCATGTCCGCCGCGCGCATCATCTTCCACGTCGATATGGATGCTTTCTTCGTCTCGGTCGAGGAGCTCTTCGATCCGTCGTTGAAGGGCAAGCCGGTCGTGGTCGGCGGACAACGCAATGAGCGCGGCGTCGTGTCAGCAGCCTCTTATGCGGCGCGAAAGTTCGGCGTACATTCCGCTATGCCGCTGCGTACTGCGGCCAAACTGTGCCCGCAGGCGATCTTCGTCGACGGACATCCTACGCGCTACCGCGACTACTCAGCCAAAGTTTATGAAGTGCTGAACCGTTTCTCGCCCAAACTGGAGATGGTCTCCATCGACGAAGCTTACGTCGATATGACAGGCACCGAGCGTCTGCATGGCCCACCTCTGCGTGCGGCGCACGCCCTGCATGACATGATGAAGACCGAGACGCAGTTGAACTGCTCGATCGGCATAGGCACCTCGCGCCTGATTGCCAAGGTCTGCTCCGACCAGGCCAAGCCGAACGGCGTGTTGTGGATTCTGCCGGGTCGGGAAGTGGAATTTCTGGCGCCGCTGGATGTGCGCAAGATTCCGGGTGTCGGCAAGGTGATGGAGAAGCGGCTTCAGGAGCGCGGCATTACTAGAGTCGGCGACCTCGCTTCGCATGACGAGCGCTGGCTGAAGGACAACTTTGGTGCACTGGGCGTAGCGCTCTCGGGAAAGTCACGCGGATTGGATGCCGGTGGCTGGTTCGACACGGACATCGGCGAAGAGGAAGGGCCGAAGTCGGTGAGCCACGAGCACACCTTCACCGAAGACACGCGCGATCAGCAAAAGCTGGAATCAACGCTGGCACGCTTGTCGGAGATGGTGTGCCGCCGCCTGCGCGAGCAGAAACTCTATGCGCGCACGTTGCAGCTTAAGCTCCGCGACAGCGCGTTTCATACCATTACACGCGCGTACACTTTGCCGCAGCCGACTGCGGTTGACTCGGAGGTCTTCGCCGCGATCCGTGAACTGTTCCGTGCGAACTGGAAGGGTGAAGCGATCCGCCTGTTGGGCGTGCATACCTCGCATTTTGAAGACGAGAGCGGGCAGATGGGCCTCGACGGCCAACGCTCGCACGAGAAGTGGAACCAGGCGCTCTCGGCCGCCGATCGCCTGCGGGAGAAGTATGGCGAAGGCGCAATCTCGCTCGCCACGGGCATGAAGGCCCGATTCCGCGAGCGCGTACAGGAGAATCCGGCAGCCCTGCCGGGAAAGAAGAAGCCGACTGAATCGTGATCGGGGTGCCCCAGGTCTCGCGGGTTTCGAGACCTGGGGCAATCGACATAGTAGGGAAAAACCCGAAGGCAAATGGTCGAAGTTTGCCCGGGCTTCGCACGGCAGGATACCCGGGCACTCGGCCCAGATCGCGAACAGCAGATCCCTCGTCGGGCTGAAGCCCTCCTCGTGATGACAACAGTTGCGGCAAGCAGATGTAGGCAAGCAGAAACGGCGCAACCGAAGCCGCGCCGCTCAACTGACAACTGGCCACTGGCAACTGCTTCAGAACGTCAGCGCCGTGCCCGGCTCGCGCCACGTATACGACCCCAGGGTCTTCAGATAATTGCCACGCAGGAAGGCCGAAGGATTCTCGATGTTGACCATGCTCATGGCGCCGCGCATCTGGCGGATGGAGACGTATTCGTGCTCCTCCATCCAGCGCTCCATCCCCGCCAGCACGACGCCGAGGTGCTCGATGCCGTACTTCAGGAGCGCGGAGGTCATCATGGAAACGTGGGCGCCGGCCATCATGCACTTCAGTACGTCACTGGCGTCGTGCACGCCGCCGGTGATGGCGATGTAGGTCTCTACCTGGTGATACAAAATGGCTGCCCAGTGGAGACGGAGACGCAGCTCGTGTGGGCTGCTCAGTACCAGGTTCGGTGTGACCTCCATCTCCTCCAGGTCGAAATCCGGCTGATAAAAGCGGTTGAAGATGACCACCCCATCGGCTCCCGCCTCCGCCAGCTTCTTGACGAAGTTTGCACATGAGGTGAAGTATGGCCCAATCTTCACTGCGATCGGGATGCGAACGCTCTTGCGGATGGCGCGAACGATGTTGCAATAACGAGTCTCGAGGTCGCTCGCAGAAATGTCCGGATCGGAGGCGACGTCGAAGATATTCAGCTCCAGCGCGTCGGCGCCCGCCTGCTCCATGTATTCGGCATAGCGCACCCATCCGCCCGGCGAACGGCCATTGAGGCTGGCGATGACCGGGATGCCGATCGAGGCCTTCCCCTTGTGCAAAAGCTCGAGGTAACGGTCGGGGCCGATCTGGTACTTCGCCATGTCGGGCAGATAGGACGTGGACTCGGCATAGCTGTTCGTGCCGTATTCCAGCGCGTTGTCGATGTTCTCGCTCTCAGCCTCGATCTGCTCTTCCATGAGCGAGTACAGCACGATGGCCGAGGCGCCGGCGTCTTCCAGCCGGGCGAAGTTCTCCAGCTTCTCCGTCAGCGGGGAGGCGGAGACCACGATGGGGTTCTTCAGTTTCAGTCCAAGGTAGTTGGTGGACAGGTCAATCATGATCGCTTCTCCCTACTTCTTCTCAAAGCTCATCGTTGCCATGTGCTGGTAGAGTCTCCAGCGCTCGTTGACGTTTTCCTGGGCTGCCGCGAGCAGTTTTTTGGCCTCTTCAGGACTGCTGTTGACCAGCATGGTGTAGCGGGTCTCGTTGTAGATGTACTTCTCCAGCGGAATGCTGGGCGCGCGCGACTCGAGCACGAAGGGGTTCTTGCCCTCCTTCGCCAGCACCGGGTTATACCGGAACAGCGGCCAGTGGCCGGAATTCACTGCGGCCTTCTGCTGCTCGAGGCCGTACACCATGTCGTAGCCGTGCGCGATGCAGTGACTGTAGGCGATGATCAGCGACGGACCGTCATACGCGTCGGCTTCGAGGAAAGCCTTCATCGTCTGGCCATCGTTGCCGCCCATGGCCACGTGAGCCACATAAGCTCGGCCGTAATTCATGGCCATCATCGCGATGTCTTTCTTGGGTGTGTGTTTGCCGCCGGCGGCGAACTTCGCGACCGCTCCGATCGGCGTTGCCTTCGACATCTGGCCGCCGGTGTTGGAGTAAACCTCAGTGTCGAGCAGCAGTACATTGACGTTGGCATTGGAGGCCAGCAGGTGATCGAGGCCGCCGTACCCGATGTCGTAGCCCCAACCGTCGCCGCCGATGACCCACACGCTCTTCTTGACCAGCGTATCGGCTATCGCCAGCAGGTCTATCGCGGCCGGCGACTTACTTCCGGCCAGCTTGTCCTTCAGCGCCTTCACGCGATCGCGCTGGGCGAAGATGCCTTCCTCGGTCGACTGGTCAGCATCGAGGATCGCCACCGCAAGCTCATCGCCAATGGCGCTCGCCAGCCTCTGGAGCAATTCCTTCGCA
>DATHQX010000198.1:0-17159 GCA_035482295.1 Verrucomicrobiia bacterium | reverse complement strand
GATCTCGCTACCTCTACCGGCGGCAGAATCGAGGGCTTCGCCTGCGACGTTCGCAATGCTGAAGAAGTGGACGCGCTCATCGAGAAGCTGTGGGCGAGTGGGCCGCTCGACGTTTTGGTCAACAACGCCGCCGGCAATTTTTTGGCGAAGACCGAAACGCTCTCAGCCAATGCCTTCGACTCCGTAATCGGCATCGTTCTGAAGGGCACTATCCACATGACGATGGCTTGCGGCAAACGTTGGCTGGCAGCCGGCCACAAGGGCGTCGTACTCAGCATTGCGACCACCTACGCCGACACAGGTTCGGCTTACGTCGTTCCCAGCGCCGTCGCCAAGGCCGGAGTGGTGTCGCTGATGCGCTCGCTCGCCGTCGAGTGGGGACCGCACGGCATTCGCACTGTTGCGATTGCGCCTGGCGCCATCCGTACCGAGGGTGCATTTTCGCGTCTGCTGCCTACGCCCGAGCTGGAGAAGAGGCTGCTCGATCACAATCCACTGCATCGCTTCGGAACACAGGAAGAGATCGCGGATCTGGCAACGTTCCTCATCAGCGATCAGGCCGGTTACATCAACGGCGACATGGTATACATGGACGGCGGCGAAACGCTGGCCGGCTCCAGTACCTTTAGCCTAATCGGCCGCCGCATTCCCGATGCTGGTTGGGAGATGATGAAACCGAAGAAGCCGAAGAAAGACTAGCCACGAGCTTCCCGGATTTTTCATGAGTCAAAAGATCTCGATCACCGACCTTGGGCCGCGCCGGCATCGCTCCCCTCTGCGGCTGGATGCGATGGGCTCCATCGAGAGCACGTTCATTCACGACGGCATGTACTATCGCAATCCCCTGGACGAGAACGCGCCGCTCTTCGAACGCTCCGGGCCGCGCGAGCATCTGTTTTTCGAGCCCGCCAAGACCAAAGTCGCGATCGTCACCTGCGGCGGATTGTGCCCCGGCCTGAACAACGTCATCCGCTCGGTATATTTGCAATTGCATTACCACTACGGCGTACCGGCGGTGATGGGGGTTCGCTACGGCTATTCGGGATTCTCGCCTGAAGCCGTCGCCCCTCCGCTGTGGTTGAACGGCGAGATGGTGAATAATATTCATCAGCTCGGCGGAACGCTACTGGGCACTTCGCGTGGGCCGATCAGCCCCGACATCGTTGTCGACTTCCTCGAGCAGCGCGGCGTAAGCATCCTCTTCGCCGTCGGCGGTGACGGCACTCAACGCGGCGCGCATGCGCTGGTCACCGAAATTCAGCGACGTAAGCTCCCAATGTCGATCATCGGCATTCCTAAAACGATCGACGACGACGTGCAGTACGTGAATCGTTCGTTCGGTTACTTCACAGCGATTCAAAAAGCGAAAGAGGTCATCGACTCGGCGCACGTCGAAGCCCATTGCGTCACCAATGGCATCAGCATCGTGAAGCTGATGGGCCGCGACTCCGGCTTCATCGCCGCCGGCGCGACCCTGGCCAGCCAGGAAGTGAATTTTACGCTGGTTCCCGAAGTGCCCTTCAAGCTGGAAGGTGAAAGCGGATTTCTCGCTGCCCTGCATCGCAGGATGCTGGAGCGTCGCCACGCGGTCATCGTGGTGGCGGAGGGCGTGGGCCAGCACCTCATGCCGCCCTCGGACGAACACGACGCCTCGGGGAACATCGTGCATCGCGATATCGGACTATTCCTGCGCCACAAGATTCACGACCACTTTGCGGCGCAGCGCTTCCCCGTGGTGATCCGCTACTTCGACCCGAGCTACTACATCCGCAGCGTACCCGCGGCGACTGTCGATTCCATGCTATGCGACTCCTTCGCCCGTCATGCCGTTCACGCGGCCATGGCCGGCAAGACCGACATGCTCATCGGCTTGCAGCACGGAGTTTTCATCAACGTGCCGATTCCCTTGGCCACTACCGAGCGCAAACGCCTGTCCGCTGAAGAGTGGGCTTCGGTAGTCACCGCTACCGGTCAGCCCGACCTTACCTAGCAAAGGCACGGCCGAAGCCGTGCCTTGATCCACGTCACTCCACGCTAAGCGTTAATGTGAGCTCTTGGAGCTTTTCTTCGCCTGCGTGCTCGGCGCCGACTGCTTCGCCTGCTGGGTGATCTGGTCCAGCGTCTGGTAGAGCTGGGTCAGGTCCTTCACCTCGGTCACCGGCGCAACGTGCGGCGCGTCGGTCACGATGTAGATGGTCGGGGTGTGGTCCAGCGGAATCTGATTGCCCATGTTGCGATCGGCTTCCACCTTCTTGGTCAACTCGCCTGATGGATCCACGACGAACGGGAAGTCGATGCCATGCTGTTCGGCCCACTTCTGCGTCATGCCCTGAAGGTTCTGCTTGGTCACATAATTCTGGTTCTCGAAGATGTACAGCCGGTAATCATCCCCCAGCTTCTGCGACTTAGTGTCGAAGTATCGAGCGTTGACCGCGGCATCGAACGACCAGGGATGCTGCTTGAGCGGAAAATCGTGCTGGATCAGAGGAATGTCGTACTTCTTGGCGGCATCGTGCAGCACCGGCGCAGCCCGCGCGCACTGCGGGCACTCAAGATCTTCAAAGACAATGATGGCGACTTTCGCGCCCTTGGGCGGGCGCAGCATGGAGGTATCGCACCAGGCCAGGGCGCTGGCAAGTAACAGCAGAATCGCGGTGGCGACCTGCATCAGAGTCGAACGCTTCATTCGCGGAGCTTCCTTTACGGGGATCAGCAGGGTATCGCAACTATAGTAACGGAATTCTCGCGGAAGAGTCCTGTCCGAAGCTCAAGCAACCGCGGCGCGGCTGGAGCGCCACTCACCCGGCGACGTTCCCTCCCACGTATGGAAGGCCCGGAAGAACGAGTTGGCATCCTCGTAGCCGAGCAGGTAAGCCGTCTCATTCAGCTCGAGCGAAGAGTGCAACAGATAGTGGCGTGCCAGTTCCTGACGCGCTTCTTTCATCAGTTGCTGGAAGCTGACGCCTTCGTCGGTGAGGCGGCGCTGCAGGGTTCGCGTGCTCAAACGCAACTCGCGGGCAACATCCTGCAATCCAGGACGCTGACCAGCCAGCAATCGCTTTAGCACACCTTTGGCCTGCTCTGAAATCGTGCTTTCGGCCAATTGCTGGCTCAACTCAGCTTCAAGTTGGGGAGCGACCATCGCCAGCAAATCCGCGTTATAGGTCAGCAGCGGCGCCTCGACATCTTCCTTGCGGAAGACCAGTAGATTCTGCGGCGCGCGGAACTTCACGGTACAACCAAAAAACTTCTCGTAGACCTCGCGATTCGCCGGCGCACGCTGAAACTCTACTCGCTTGGGATGCAAGGCCTTTCCGGTTCCGCGCTGCGCTACCGAAACAATCCAGGAGAAACAGGTATCGGTCAGTGCCGGGGGCTCCTGCTTTTCGGCCAGCAGCCAGTTGAAATGCACCGCGCACTCGTCTTTCTTGTCGAGGACGCGAATTTCCTCCGGGCAGGTGAGCTGCTTATAGCGCGCTAGCCGCTGCAAAGCATCACGCAGCGAGCGGGTGCAGAGCGCCGCAATGGCGATTGGATCGTATCGCTCCACTCGCCCCTCGCTGCCCAGCTGTAAGCCGATTGCCGGATCGCCCGAAACTTCGCTGGCCGCGCGGTAGATGCCAAACAACTCTTCCGTCGTGACCTGTACCTTCTCTTGCAGAAACAATCCTGAAGGCAAGCCGGCGTGACGAAGCAGTCGGTCCTTGGGAATGTTTAGTTCATCCAGACGACGAAGCAGGTGGCTCGAGATGCGAAAGCGGTTTGGCATAACTTGAACTGCGAAGAGGCGGTGCACGGCCGGAGGTGAAAATGCACCTTCGGCCGTGCCGCTTTCCTTACTTCTTCAACGACTCCATATCGATGACGAAGCGATATTTCACGTCGCTCTTCAGCAGGCGCTCGTAGGCTTCGTTGATTTTCTGGATTGGAATGATCTCGATGTCGGAGGTGATGCCGTGCTTGCCGCAGAAGTCGAGCATCTCCTGGGTTTCAGGAATACCGCCGATACTGGAGCCGGCAACCGAACGCCGACCGGCAATCAGGCCGAAAACTCCGAGCGGCACCGGCTTCGGAGGTGCGCCCACAAAGGTCATCGTTCCGTCCCGCTTCAGCAGGTTGATGTACGCGTTCACGTCGTGCGAAGCCGAGACCGTATTCAGAATGAAATCGAAGCTGCGCTCGTGCTTCAGCATCTCTTCAGGCTTCTTGGAGATCACCACTTCATCGGCGCCCAGCCTTTTCGCGTCCTCAACTTTGTTTGCCGAGGTGGTGAACAGCACGGTGTGCGCACCCATGGCATGGGCGAACTTCAGACCCATGTGGCCCAGGCCGCCGAGTCCAACGATGCCGACCTTCTGTCCCTTGCCCACCTTCCAGTGGCGCAGCGGCGAGTAAGTTGTGATACCGGCGCAAAGCAGCGGCGCCGTGCCGGCAGGATCGAGTCCTTTAGGAACTTTGAGCACGAAGTTCTCGTCAACCACGATGCTCTCCGAATATCCGCCATAGGTGACGCCGCCGAGAATTTTGTCTTCGCTGTTGTAGGTGAACACTGTAGCCATATTGTCGCAGTGCTGCTGCAAACCTTCCTTGCAGCTATTGCAAATGCCACACGAGTTCACCATGCAGCCTACGGCTACGATGTCGCCCTCTTTGAACTTCTTGACGGCACTGCCGACTTGGGCTACGCGGCCAACAATTTCGTGGCCCGGGACGCAGGGATAAACCGTCGGCATAAAGTCGACCCACTCATTCCGCGTCTGGTGCAGATCGGAGTGGCAGACACCACAAAACAGGATTTCGATTTGAACATCGTGTTCCTGCGCGCTACGGCGCTGAAGGGTGTGCGCCCCTAATGGCGTCTCCGCGCTCTTTGCCGCGAAAGACTTGGCAGCATAACTCTTAACCACGGTGGATTCCTGCAAATCAGGACTTACTGTTGTATTGCTCATGTGAAATAACTCCTCCCACGTTCTTAATGTAGGACGGCTTGGGCCCAAGTTCACTAGCATAACCCGCCAATGTACTTGCAGAACACGCCATCTAAGAATTTATGTGACTGTAACTAGTGGGGCTGAAAACACAAATATCGAGCAAGCTACCGCGCCAGCTGTTGAATTGACTACCCGATGCGCCAACCCTAAGATGTAGCAACTCACACTCTCGCGAGCCACTAAGCCATTCGATGATTGGACAAACCATTTCGCACTACCGCATCGTTGAAAAACTGGGCGGCGGCGGGATGGGCGTCGTCTACAAGGCCGAAGATATCAACCTGCATCGCTTCGTAGCCTTGAAGTTCTTGCCTGACAACGTTGCCAGCGATCCGCAAGCCCTTACGCGCTTTCAGCGCGAGGCACAGGCCGCCTCGGCTCTCAATCATCCCAATATCTGCACCATTTACGAGATTGGCCAGGAAGATGGACGGCCGTTCATCGCGATGGAGTTTCTCGACGGCGTAACCCTGAGCCACTACATTGCGGGCAAGCCCATCGAGACGCTAACATTGCTGACCATCGCCATCGATGTCGCGGACGCGTTGGACGCGGCTCACTCGGCCGGCATCGTGCATCGCGACATCAAGCCGGCCAACATCTTCGTCACCCGTCGCGGGCATGCCAAGATTCTCGACTTCGGCCTGGCCAAACTCAGCAGCGCCTTCACGGCAATCGCGGACACCGCGGTTCCGACGGTGCGCGAGACATCCGCGGATCACCTGACCAGCCCGGGCACGATCATCGGTACCGTCGCCTACATGTCGCCGGAGCAGGTACGCGCCCGCGATCTCGACGCCCGCACCGATATTTTTTCCTTCGGCTCGGTGCTGTACGAGATGGCAACGGGCGCACTGCCCTTCCGCGGCGAAAGTTCGGCAATGGTTTGCGAGGCCATCGTCAATCGCGCGCCAGTGCCGGCCATCCGTTTAAGCCACGACATACCCGCCGATCTGGAACGCATCATCGATAAGGCTCTGGAGAAGGACCGCAACCTGCGCTATCAGCACGCAGCCGACATGCGCACCGATCTGGAGCGACTGAAACGCGACAGCAGTTCCGACAGGTTCATCGCGCCACCGTTCCCCGAAAAAGGCACTCCGTCAGGCCGGACTCCTTCCGCCGTAACTCCGCCATCCCAGCAGCAGAAATCGCGTTGGGGAATTTACGCCGGCGTGGCTGCGCTTTTGCTGATCGCGGCGTCTGTGGGAGCTTACTTCGCCTCCCGCCATTCACAGCCCAAGCCGCCCGCCAACACCCAGTGGGAGCAACTGACCTACTTCACCGATTCCGCGGTCTATCCGGCGTTGTCACCGGACGGACGTATGCTGGCGTTTATCCGCGGAGGCGATGCGTTCTTCGGCAAGGGGCAGGTTTATGTCAAGCTTCTGCCCGACGGCGACCCAGCGCAACTCACGCGCGATGGTCTGCAGAAGCTATCGCCCGCGTTTTCTCCTGATGGCTCGCGCATCGCCTACGGCGCGGCCGAGGAGTGGAACACATGGATCGTCCCGGTGATTGGCGGCGAGCCTCACTTGTGGCTTCCTAACTCGTCATCTTTGACCTGGATCGATGAAGGCAAGCGCCTGCTGTTCAGCGAAATCCGCGAGGCCTCGCACATGGTGCTGGTCACCGCAAATGAAAGTCGTGGCGAGAGCCGTGTGGTTTACGCTCCGCCTGGGCAACGCAGCATGGTCCACCATGCTTGGCTGTCTCCCGACGGCAAGTGGGTGTTGATCGTGGAGATGGACAATCGCGGCCTAATGCAGCCCTGTCACGTAATTCCTTTCGATGGCAATGGACCAAGCCGAATCGTGGGGCCGAGCGGAACATGTTTTGCGGGCGCCTGGTCGCCTGATGGCAAGTGGGTCTATGTCACCACGAAGACCGATGACTTCCACATCTGGCGGCAAGCTTTTCCCGACGGCAAACCCGAGCAGATCACCTTTGGCCCGACTTCGCAGATCGGCCTCGCAGTGGCGCCCGACGGTAAATCCCTCATTACAGCGGTTGGTACATTCGACGACGCGGTGTGGGTGCACGATAAAGACGGCGATCACCAGATCTCATCCGAAGGCAGCGCAGAAAAACCATCATTTTCCGGCGATGGACGCACACTGTACTTTGTGATGATGAATGGCCAGAGCCGAAAGCAAGAATTATGGAAGCGGGATCTGACTGGCGGAGAGCAGGAAAAACTGCTTCCGGGTTATTCCATGCAGAGCTATTCCGTGTCTCACGACGGCAAGATGGTCGCCTTCACAGTCAGCGATCCCAACGGGCATCCGAGCATCTGGATCGCCCCCACCGACCGCAGTGCTTCGCCGGTACAGCTTCAGTCGGCCACGAGTGTGGATTCTCCGTTCTTTCTACCCAACGGCGACCTTGTTTTTCGAAGTGTGGAGAAGGACCGGAACTACGCCTATCGCGTGAAGATCGACGGTAGCGGCCGCGAAAAGATCTCCAACGAAGCCGTTCTTGACTTGCTGGCTCTATCCCCGGATGGCCGGTGGCTAATCTCAACCACAGCGCCCGCCGATCCGAAGCAAGCTTTCGCAACGCGCGCTATTCCGGTAAGCGGCGGCCTGCCGATCGAGTTATGCCGAGGCTATTGCGACACTACCTGGGATTCTTCCGGAAAGAACATTTTTCTTCATACCGCCGTAGTCTACGACGGCACATACACGCTGCCCGTGGTTCGTGATACGGGTCTGCCCAAACTTCCGGATGCCGGCTTTGCGAATGCAGAGGACTTCAAGAAAGCCAAGCCAGTTGAAGAAATTCCCTGGGAGGTCAAGTCAGCCGTAAATGCAACTAGCTATGCTTACGTGCGGCACAATACCCGCCGCAACCTGTATCGGATTCCGCTGGAGTAGCTACAACGCGGCCACGCGCCTCTGGATCAGCAGGAAGTACAAGGCAAAAGCAATCAGCAGCACGCCATTCACGCTCAGCACCAGCGGCGCCGAGAAGATCGGCACCAGCCATCCCGATAGCAGATTGCCCATTGGCATGCCTCCGCGGAAGGCACAGTTATAGACGCTCATCACCCGGCCGCGCATTTCGTTGGTGGTGATTAACTGCACCAGCGAAGTGACCGTGGCGAAGACCGCCATCATCGATGCGCCCACCACAACAAGCGTGGCGTAGCTGAGGGGAAGTTTCTTCGACAGCGCGAAAACTGAGATCGCGGCGCCCAGGCAGATAAGGCCGGTAATTGCGAATCGTCCTTTGCGGCGAATGTTACCCAATCCGGCCACCATCAACGAACCGCATATCGAGCCAATGCCCATTAGCGAAAGCAGGTTTCCGTAGGTCTCCGGGCCGCGGTGGAAGATGTCTTTCACAAACACGGGAATGTAAGTTCGCATCGGCATGGCCAGCGCAGTCATGCAGAACGCCAGCACGATCAACGCCTCCATCGACGCCTGTTTGCGAACGAACTTGATGCCTTCCTTCAGACTGGTGAACATTGATTCCGAGGTTGGCGTAGGCAGGAAGCGGTTGGTGATCAATAGCAGAGAGATGACCGGCGCCAAAAACGACAGCGCATTTAACCCGAAGCACCACTTCTCGCCGAGCTTTGCCAGCGCCTGTCCCGCAAGCGCCGGGCCGATAGTCACAGCCAGATTGAACTGAATCGAGTTCAGAGCAATCGCGTTGGGCATGTCCTCGCGGTCGACCAGCGTGGGGATGAGCGCCGAATACGCGGGCCCGCCAAATGCCTGCGCCAGGCCTGAGACAAACGACAGGCAGAGGATCGGCCAGACGTGCGTCAGTCCGGCCATCACCAGAATAGTAAGCGTAGCAGCGCTCGCCATCTGGACGTACTGCGACATCAGCAGCACCTTGCGCCGCTCAATGCGATCGGCCACCACGCCGCCAATCAGCGTGAAAAGAAAGATTGGGATGCCGCCCAGAAACTGATCGAGCGCCAGTAGAAAAGCCGAGTGGCTGAGGCGATAGATCAACCAGCCCTGCGCGACGATCTGCATCCACGTGCCGATACTGGACGTGCACGCCCCGATCCACATGAGGCGGAAATCGCGGTATTGGAATGCCTTGAAGACTCGACGAAAGGTCGAGACTCGCGCCGGGCTTGAGGTTGGCATGGGCTCGCTTGCGTTAAGGTTCGGATCAACCTTCGGGTACCCCACTCATTCGCGCTGTTCGAATGAGTGGGAGACCACACTTTCTATCTTCGCATGGGATTGGATGGCGCAGAGTGCCTCCACGCTCCAAGCCGCCGTCATTTACTGGAAATCAGCCATCTCTCTCCGCAGTTTTCGAGGTCGCAAGCCGCCACTCGCGTTCATGGCAGCTTTTTAATAAGCGTGCCATAATGACGCCTACTCGATGGCACTCACTTCCGGCACCAAACTTGGCCCCTATGAAATCCAGTCTCCGCTGGGGGCCGGCGGCATGGGTGAGGTCTATCGGGCGCGCGACACGCGACTTGATCGCACAGTCGCGGTAAAGATTCTTCCCTCGCATCTATCCGAAAATGCCGAGGCCCGGCAGCGCTTCGATCAGGAAGCGCGCACCATCTCGTCGGTCAATCATCCCCACATCTGCACGCTCTACGATGTCGGCCACCAGGACGGCGTCGACTATCTGGTGATGGAGTTTCTTGACGGCGAGACCCTGGCCGAGCGCCTGCGCAAAGGCCCGCTGCCGATGGAGCAGGTGCTGCGCTACGCCGTCGACATCTGCGACGGTCTGGAGAAGGCCCATCGCTGCGGCGTCATCCATCGCGATCTGAAGCCCGGCAACATCATGTTGACCAAGGTCGGAGCCAAGCTGATGGACTTCGGCCTGGCCAAGTCCGTGATGGCGAGCTCCGCCTCCGCTTCCAATCTCACGGTCACTGTCAGCACACCGCCAGCGAGTCATCCCCTTACCGCACAGGGAACGGTTGTCGGCACGTTTCAGTACATGGCGCCGGAGCAAGTCGAAGGTAAGCCTGCCGACCCGCGCTCCGACATCTTCGCCCTCGGCGCAGTGCTGTATGAGATGGCGACCGGCAAGCGCGCCTTCGAAGGTAAGACGCCGGCGAGCGCTATGGCGGCGGTGCTCGAACGCGATCCCGCTCCTATCTCATCGATCCAGCCGATGACGCCGCCCGCATTCGAACGACTGGTTAAGACGTGTCTCGCGAAAGATCCCGACGATCGTTGGCAAACGGCGCATGACGTCAAGTTGCAACTGCGCCAGATCATCGAAGCCGGCTCGCAGATAACTTCCTCGGCGACGGTGGTCGTATCGCCGCGAAAGCGGACACGTGCCCTGCCCTGGATCATCGCTGCAGCAGCATTAGCGGCGGTTGCTGCTGTCGCACTCTTCCTTCTCTATCAGGCAAATCAGAAAGAGCTGCCGGTTCTGCGCGTCGAGATCAACCCGCCCGACAAGGCCCAGTTCAACCTGTCAGGCGATCATGCAGGCCCGGCGGCGCTCTCGCCTGACGGCCGCTACCTGGTGTACTCCGCCAACGGAGCCAACGGCACTCAGCTCTACCTTCGCGCGCTTGATTCGACTTCGGCCAAGCCGCTGCCTGACACCGAAGGCGGGATGTTTCCTTTCTGGTCGCCTGACAGCCGTGCGATCGCCTTCTTCACCGACGACAAGCTGAAGCGAATTGAATTGACCGGAGGAACGGCAGTTACCATCTGCGAATCGACGCTGGGACGCGGCGGCTCCTGGAACCAGGATGGAACCATCATCGCAGCGATCTCTTACAACAGCGGGATCTCGAGGGTTCCAGCAAGCGGAGGCACACCGACTCCAGTCACCACGGTCGACCGCGACAATTTCTCTTCCCATCGCTGGCCCTGGTTCCTGCCCGACGGCAAGCATTTTCTGTACATCGCCATCAAGCACAATGCGCCGACCAGTCCTGATACCGCCGTATACATAGGCTCGATCGATGGCAAGGAAAACCGCCTCGTGCTGCACACCTTGTCCAACGCCATCTTCATCTCGGGAAGGCTGCTCTACCAGCGCGAGAATTCGCTGGTGACGCAGCCTTTCGATCCCGACAGCGGAAAGCTGTCAGGCGAACCCGAGACCATGAGCGAAAACGTGCAATTTGACTCGGGCCTGTGGCGGATGAACGTCAGCGTCTCCAACAACGGCATGATGGTGTACGCCTTCGGCTCCTCCAACGGCAACGAGATACTCACCTGGTTCGATCGCAGCGGGAAGAAGCTGGGTACGGTCGGCGAACTAGCCGAGTACTTCGATCTCGAGCTGTCGCCCGACGAAAAACAGCTGGCGACTACAGAGTTGAACACAACTACCGCAACCATCTGGTTGCACGACCTGCCCAGCAATCGGCATACTCGTCTTACCTTCGCGGGCGGCGCTCATATGACGCCCATGTGGTCGCCCGACGGTAAGCAGATCGCGTTTACTGCGAACCAGCAGGCCGCCATTGCCATCAAGACGCTCGGCAGCAGCGCTCCGGAACAGACCCTGATCTCGTCGCCCAAGCCGATCTATCAGGCGCTCTCGGATTGGTCGCGCGATGGCCGCTACATCATGTACGAGCAAGGCGTCGGCTTCAATGTCGACCTCTGGGTACTGCCCATGACGGGCGACCACAAACCTTTTGCCTATACCACCGAGGCTTCCCGCGGAACATTTTCTCCTGACGGCCGCTGGGTCGCTTACGTTGGTCAGGAAGCCGGCCGGCCGGAAATTTTTGTCGCACCGTTTCCGTGGACGGGAGCGAAGTGGCAAGTCTCCAATGGCGGAGGCGCATCGCCGCGCTGGAGCGCCGACGGCAAGGAACTTTTCTACTTCGACCTCACCGGCCTGACCGCCGTTGAAGTGAAGGGTGCAGGCCCGGCATTCGAGGTCGGTAGCAGCAAGCCCCTGTTCCGGATCCCCATGCGCGGCATCATCGCCCGCGAATATTCTCCCTCTAAAGACAGCCAGCGCTTCATCACCATCAGTCCCAGCGAAGGCAGCTCGCAGTCGCTTACGCTGGTGCAGAACTGGCTCGCTGAGTTGAAGAAATAACTAATGCCAGCGAACGAATCGCAGAGTACAATCCCCGACAATATCTGGTCTCGGCCCTCATGTGATCGCGCGCAGCCCTCACTTCGGGAGCTTAGTGGTCGTTGGACGCGACGCTGATTTTCGTCTGAACGAGCTGATGTACTGAGATCTTCTCGGGGTGAGGATCATGATCAAGAGCCAACCTTTTATCTGGCTCACGCTGGCAATACTCTTTTGCGTTCCCGCCTATTCGCAGTACAAGGGCGACGACATTCCCGGATTTCTTGGATTGCAGAGCGGCACCCAGGCACCTCCTGGCCTCTACGCAGGCAACCTGCTGTGGATCTATCCCACCAGCACTATCAAGGACGCGCACGGCAACAAAATCAATCAGGGCGGTAACCTGACCTCCACGCTCGACGGCATCCTGCTCAGCGGCGTGACCAACTGGAAGTTTCTGGGCGCCAATTACGGCGCGCAGATTGTCATACCGTTCATCTCCAATCGGCTGCAATTCGACTCACTCGATGCTCATTCCAGCCTGGCTTTCACCGACATGATCGTCTCGCCGGTGCAACTGGGATGGCACCGTCCGCGCGCCGATTTCATCGCCGCGTACAACATGTATCTGCCGACCGGGAAATTCTCGCCCGGCGGAACCGATAATACCGGGCTTGGCATCTTCGGCAATGAGTTCTCCGTCGGCAGTACGCTTTATCTTGACGACGAACACCAGTGGAGTCTCGCCGGCAACTTTGCTCTGGAATTTCACACCGCCAAGAGCGGCACCGATATTCAAGTGGGCGACATGGCCACCATCCAGGGCGGCCTGGGAAAGACTTATTACCATAAGGTCGAGGGACCGATTCCGATGATCATGAACGCAGGCGTCGACTACTACGCTCAGTTCAAGATCACGGGCGATTCAGGCTCAGACATTCCGCCCGCGCTGCGCGGTTACCAGGACCGAGTCTTCGGTATTGGTCCCGAGTTCAACATCTTCTTCCCCAAACCACGACTGACCTTGCTGGCACGTTACGAACCGGAATTCGCCGCACGAGTGCGCTCGCAAGGCCAGACCGCCGTTTTCAGCATCGTGTGGGTGGCGAAATCACTAGTAAAAATGCCGCCGGCACGACAACCCGCTCAACCACAGCCTTAACCACTCAACGGAATTTCATTCGCACGCTGCGTGTCGACGTACCGCATCATGGAAAGTTTGACACGGGAGAATCAACATGAACGCCCAGAAGAAAGTACGCCTGTTGATCAGGGGGATGGCCGCCCTCACGCTGCTTTCGTTGGCAGTGGCGGGGAACGCCCAAACCAAGAAGCCCAACATCCTTGTCATCTTCGGCGATGACATTGGGCAGGCCAACATCAGCCGCTACACCCACGGCGTGGTCGGCTACATGACGCCGAACATCGATCGCATCGGAGAAGAGGGCATGACCTTCACCGACTACTACGCCGAGAACAGCTGCACCGCCGGGCGTGCTTCGTTTATCACCGGACAGTCGCCGATGCGCACCGGCCTCACCAAGGTCGGCGCTCCCGGCGCTCCCGTGGGCTTGCAGAAGCGCGACATCACCATCGCGCAGGCGCTGAAGGCCTACGGTTACGCCACCGGGCAATTCGGCAAGAACCACCTGGGAGACCGCGACGAGTACCTTCCCACCAACCACGGCTTCGACGAGTTCTACGGCAACCTGTATCACCTGAACGCGGAACAGGAGCCGGAGATGCCGTACTGGCCAAAGGATGATCCCGAGTTCCTCAAGGCGTATCACGTTCGCGGAGTCATTCACTCCTACGCTAACGGAAAGATCGAGGACACCGGTCCACTGACCATGAAACGCATGGAAACCTTCGACGATGAAACGACCGATCGTGCGGTGGGCTTCATCGGCGAGCAGGTAAAAGCGGGCAAGCCGTTTTTCGTCTGGATGAATACAACCCGCATGCACATCTTTACCCACGTCCGGCCGGAGTATCGCGGCCAGAGTGGAATGCCCGGCAACGATTATGCCGACGGCATGATTGAGCATGACAACGATGTGGGCAAGCTGCTGAAGGCTCTCGATGATAACGGAGTCTCCAACGACACCATCGTCATCTACACCACGGACAATGGCCCGAACCAGTTCAGCTGGCCCGACGCCGCCATGACCCCGTTTCGCAGCGAGAAGGATTCGAACTGGGAAGGCGCCTTTCGCGTGCCCGCGATGATTCGCTGGCCCGGACACATCAAGGCTGGGGTTTGGTCGAATCAGATTGTTTCTGGACTCGACTGGTTCCCAACTTTGCTGGCCGCAGCCGGCAATCCCAACGTTACGGAGTCATTGCTGAAAGGCTGGGCCGTCACGCCGGGCGGACAAGTCTTCAAGGTTCATCTCGATGGCTACAACATTCTTCCTTATTTGACTGGCCAGGAGGCGACGTCGCCGCGCCACAACTTCTTCTACTTCGACGACGACGGCATGCTGGTAGGTATGCGGCACGACAACTGGAAGCTTGTCTTCTGCGAGCAACGCGCGCCGGGCAACCTGAATATCTGGATGGAACCGTTTACCTGCTTGCGGCTTCCGAAGATATTTAATCTTCGAATGGACCCCTACGAGCGGGCGGATATAACGTCCGATCAATACAACGACTGGCTCGTGCACAACGACTATCTCGAAATCGTAGGCATGCTGCCCACCTTCGCATTCATGGATACCTTCAAGGAGTATCCCCCGAGCCAGGCTCCGGCAAGCTTCACGGTCGATCCTGAAGCAGTCCTGAAGATTCTGAAGGCTCAGCAAGCCGCCTTGGGCAAGGACTAACGACGCAACGAGCACAACCTGGACGGGTGGACGGGTGGCCCACCCAAGCCTCTTTTGCTTGGGTGGGGCTTTTAGGTGCTGGCCCAAAGCCGACGGCATGCGTGACGCACTTTGCCGGCGCCACAAGTCTCACGCGTTTACGCGTCTTTCTAAAAACCCACCCAGGCTTTCGTCGTTTGGGCGGGGATTCTTCTACTTGGAATCGGAGAACAACTATCATCGGAAACTGTCGAATCATTCCAACCGCCCTACAACAGCCTTAATTGACACCCAGCCTAGGCACAGTTACTCTTTGCGATTGCTTTGCCAATACTCTTTCAGGAGTTGCTTCCTTGAGATCTTTCAGCCTTACCTGCCTGTTGCTGGCTTCTTTAACGTGGGCTGTTCTAGGTATGTCCGCGAAGAGTGCCGGCGCGCAAACCTTAACGGTGGTTCATAACTTTACTGGGGGCGGGGATGGAGGAGCTCCATACGCGGGCTTGACTCAGGATTCCCACGGTAATCTGTACGGCACGACCTACTATGGTGGCAGCGGAAACGGAAATGTATATCGCTTGCAGTACAAGAATAATTCATGGATGTTGATCCCACTCTATACGTTCCAGAGCCAGGCGGACGGCTACAATGCCGGGCCGGTAGTTGTGGGTCCGAATGGCAGCTTGTATGGCAGCACTCCATGGGGCGGAACTCAGACTTGCGGTTGCGGAACACTGTATAACCTCAGACCTTCTCCCACGCGTTCAGCTTCGGTCTTCGGAGGGTGGAACAAACAGAGTTTGTGGAATTTCAACGGTGTCTCCGACGGTTACAGTCCTTGGGGAAATCTTACCTTCGCCGATGCCAACCACTTCTACGGAACAACCCAGAGCGGCGGACCGGATTCTGGTGGAACAGTTTTCCAGATGACATACTCCGGTGGAAGCTGGAACTATTCCAACATTTACGCTTTCAATCCCAGTGGCGGTGGATACAACCCGTACGGAGGGGTAGTTAAGGACGCAACTGGAAACCTGTATGGCACCACCGCCTACGGCGGCAATAACGACGACGGCACTGTCTACCAACTGGTGTACACAGGAAGCGGCTGGACTAAGAACATTCTCTATAGCTTTCAAGATGGAAGCGACGGCGAAAATCCACGGACGGGTTTGACGATGGACCAATCCGGCAATCTTTATGGATCAAGTGGTTCGGGAGGTCTCAATAACCAGGGGGTCGTGTTTCAGTTGTCCCCCTCCGGCAATGGTAGCTGGACCTTCAACGTACTGTACTCGTTCGACGCGGGTTCGCACGGAGCCGGGGGTAGTTTGCTCGTCGACAATGCGGGGAACCTGTACGGCGTAACCCCCACTGGCGGAAGTGTCCACGGAGGTTCGGTGTTCAAATTGAGCCGCAACGGCAGCTCATGGACGTACACCGATCTTCATGACTTCAGGGGTGGTGACGGTGCCGGGCCGTCGGGAAATCTCGTGCTTGCGCCAAACGGAGATCTTTACGGCACTACCAGTGGAGGGGGTGCCTACTCAAATGGCAACGTTTGGCAACTCAGCATGCAGTGAGAATCTTTAGGTGTTTACCGCGTGGATGGCCCACCGAAGCAAACTCGGCTTGGATTGGCCCCACCCGCCCGATTTTGGGTCTCCGCATCCGCCGATTCTGGCCCCGTTTGAGCCCGCACAGGGCGTATGCTAGCATTTCAAGTTTGTTACAGCTTCACCATGCGCAGGCCGGCATGGTGCCCCGCCTTTTTGCCTCAGCGGCAACCTCGGGGTTTCGCCAGCACGAGAAATTCGTGCGCCCGGGGGTCTTGTCTGCGCGCCGCCAACGCGAGCAGAAAAAGACGGCACGCCCTTGAGACTGCGGCGAGGTAATCGATCCCACTAAGCGCCTGAATAACTTTGATCGGTGGGAATAAGCGGCCTTTCGCAGGTGTTGCCAGCGGTACCGGAGGAACTCCTACGTGAAGAATTACGAAGGCGCAAACATTCGCAACGTCGCCCTGGTCGGGCACTCACACTCGGGCAAGACCTCGCTCGCAGCAGCCATGCTCTTCACCGCCGGCGCCACGCAACGTCTGGGACGCGTGGACGAAGGCAACACCGTCACCGATTATGACGAAGAAGAAGTCTCGCGCGCGATGTCCCTGGCGGCAACCTCCGCTGTCGTCGAGTGGGGCAAAACCAAGATCAACCTTATCGACACTCCCGGCTTCAACATGTTCATCCATGAAGCCGAGATGGCGCTGCCTGCCGTCGAAGCGGCAATCGTCGTCGTCGACGCCGTCAGCGGCGTTGAGGTCGTCACCGAGCGCATCTGGAGCTACGCCGACAAGTTTGCCCTGCCC
>DATHQX010000197.1:0-13354 GCA_035482295.1 Verrucomicrobiia bacterium | reverse complement strand
GGAATGCCGGCACTGCCACCGACCACGCCACCGCCTCCACCAACTGCTCCTCGTGCTGAGGCCTGTTGCGTTCCGGAGCGCGAGCCGGAGCCAGCATGCGACAGCAGCGCTCGCAGACCCTCCACACCTGCAGCCCCACTGTGGATGCCGACTATGTTGCCGTGATCAATCAGAACGTATTCCGGTACACCACCACCGCCAAACTGACTGGCTGCCGTATGGCCGGGATCAAGCGCGATCGTGCAGGAGCGGGGATTCTGCTGCAAGTACTCGCGTACCGTCGCCTCGGATTCCCCTTCATCGATTGCCACGACCGCTACGCCTTTGCTGCCGTACTCCGATGCAATAGCGTCGAGCGCGCCCTGGTCTCGCTTGCAGTACGGACACCAAGTCGCCCAAAGCTCAACCAGCAACGTCTGATTGCGGTAAGAGTCGGAACTGAAGGTACCGCCATCGAGCATCTGCACGCTGAACGACGGCGCAGGCCGGTCAGCATAGGCTGCGTTCACACCACAAAGAAAAGCAAAGACGACGGCAAAACATGAGACAAGACGAAGTCGGCTCACGGTAGCACCTCTCCATCCCGTCGGCGCACGGGATCGGGACGCGCCTAGACTACTCCAGATGACACGACTTGAGCAGTGATAATCGAGTTAATCGTGGTCTCGAGGACAAGACTAGACAGTCCCTCCCATGCCCTTGAGCGTGGGAGGGATAGCTCATGCTGACTTTAGCTTAGTGAACTCCTACCATGTAGTGCGGTGAGGCAATTCCGTTCACCACCACTTCCAGATAGCTCGCACCTGTTTCCATGTTGCTCGGAATGTCCACCTGGGTGTATGTCGGCCCGTTGTAACCGACAGCCATGGTGCTGTGGTCGTGAGTCCGGCAGTAAAAGACGTGACCGCTGTTGATGTTGGTGATACGCACGATGGGATAGTTCGTGGCTGCCTGTGCGTCATCGCCGTAGAAGTTGGTCTGCGAAGCGCCGTTGAACTTCTTCCCTTGCAGCTTGATGGTGCTGCCGCGCGAGAGAATGGCGGTAGTAATCACAGCCGACGGCGCAATTCCGGGGTACGGACTGCCAGTCGAGTTATAGATCTCGACGTCGGCGCTGCCGTCCGTATACAGCACCTGGCCGGTGGGCAGCACCAGCATGCGGCCGTACCAGGAGGAATCGGTTGGCGAGTTCGGAACCGCGGGAACCTCGGTCAAGGTGCTGCCATTCCACTCAAAAAACTCGACGCCGTTTTGAAAGATGAGGGGACTGGCGCTGACCAGCACGTTCCCGTCGGGCAACAAGGCTGCCGGACCATCGGCCACGTCAAGGTTGCCGGGAAAATCCGGGCCCGGCGTCCAGGTCTGCGAGCTCAGGCTATAGATCGAAGTGTGACCGGCGCCATCACCGTTGGCGCCCGTCCAAAAAACCGTACCGTCTGGACGGAGCACGCCGGGGCCTTCTTCGTACGAGCCGTGAGGATCCCACAGCTGGACTACAGTGCTGCCTGCGGTCGACCATGAGCCGCTGGTCGGATCGTAGAGCTCGGAATTCGTGCCGTTGGGATCGTTCACATCGAGGTACGCGTCCACGCAAAGGACCTTGCCATTGGGAAGCAGCACCCAGCCTTCTTCATCGTTCTCGTCGAACTTGTTGGCGCCGGTGGGTGTCCACGTCAAGGTCGATTCGTTGAACAGCGCCTGTTCACGCGTGCAGCAGTTCGCCAGCATGAACGTCTTGTTGAACAGCACGATGCCCGACGCGTCGCCGATCGTGCTCCATCCGCTGGGTGGATTGACGTTCGTCCAGGTGTTAGCGACTGGATCGTAGAACGCGCCCTGCGTCGTCCAGACGTATTGGCTGAAGTTCTGCTCACCGCCTTCGATGATGACCTTGCCGTCAGCAAGCACAGCTGACGCGAAGAAGAGGGGACCGTAATTGGAACTCAACGACGCAATCTGCGACCAGGTTCCATTGACGTAACTGCCGTTGATGTCGGGAGTCAGCTTGTACCACTCGGAATAGCCGTCGTTCGGATCTTCACGATGCACCATCACGGTGCCGTCGGTAAGTAATAGTGCCTGGCCCGCCGTAAAGCTGGGCTGATGGGTTAGCGGTTGCCACGACTGCGCGCCGGCAACTCCGGCGATAGACAACAGTGCGACTGAGGCGAAAGCAAGAGTGGGCAGAAGCTTCATCGTTCTCCTCGATCGTAATCGGGTTAGGAAGGGCGGATCAGGTTTGCTGAGGGAGACCGCCAGGCCCGAAACAAAATCGAGACATTATAGAACGATGGTCAAGTTATATTGCCAAGACAAGCCGTGCGGCTCCTATTCGCGATACAGAACCTTCACCGGATCGATTGCCAGGGCTTTGCGAATGGGGATGCAGCAGGCGACCAGCGCGACCACTACCAGCAGAATGGCGACACCGGCAAACGTCCAGGCATCGCGCGCGCTCACGCCGAGCAGCAGCGGCGTCAGAGGCTGCTTGAGACAGAGCGCGACAAGAGTGCCAATCGCAGCTCCAGCCAACACCAGCGGGATAGCCTGACCAAGCACCAGGCGGACAATATCGCGAGCGCCTGCGCCCAGCGCCAGACGCAGGCCAATCTCTCGCGTCCGTCCGGCGATCATGTAAGCCATCACTCCATAGACCCCCAACAGCGCAAGCATCAGAGCAATCCCCGCGAAGCAACTCAGCAACAGCACAATCAGGCGTCGTGGAGCGACATTTGCGTCCACCAGATCGTAAAGCGGCAGCACATTGTAGAGCGGCAGATCGGGATCGAGTGTATGAACTACCCGACGAATCGTTGGAGTGAGCGCAGCGGGATCGGTCTTGGACTGCACAATCAGAATGCCGCGGTCCCCCGGGAATTGGGCGTAGGGCAGAAACATTTCGGGCAAGCGCTGCTGGTCGGCAGGATCCGTCTCCAGACGGTGAATCACGCCTACGATGGTGCGCCACCCTGGATGTTCGGCGGTGGCGGGGGGAAATGCCGTTGAAATACGCTTGCCGACCGCGTCTTCACCAGGCCAGTAGCGATTGGCGAGCGAGTCGTCGACGATGCAGATGGGAGCGGTGCTGGGATTGTCGCTCCAGGTGAACAGTCGCCCATGCAACAGCTTGACCCCGAGCGCTTCAAACGCGCCCGGCGTCACACTGGTTGCGTCTGCATAATTTTCGTCGCTGATCGTCGCAGGACCTTGCTCGGCGCGGAAGCTGGCTTGCGAGGCACCGACCAGGAACGGGCTCTGCAAGCCGGCCGCCGCAACGCCGGGCAACGTCGATACACGTTGCTGTAAGTGAAAGACAAAGTTCGTCAGCTTCGCTTCGTCGGCATACCGCTGGTTGGCGAAGTTCAGCATCCCGGTAAGAACGTTGTCGCTGGTCATCCCGGTATCGGTTTGCAGCAGGTGGTAAAGACTTTTCAAGGTGAGACCGGCAGTTACCAGCAGAACCAGTGCCATGGCGAGCTCGGCTACGGCCAGCAGGCTGCGAACGCTGATTCGCGAGAAGCCTGCTCGCAGCGCGTTGCCTTCCCGGAATGCCTCTGTAGGGCTACTGCGATAAACGGCGAATGCCGGCACCACCCCAAAGATCACTCCGGTGAGCAACGACATTCCAAAGGTAAACGCAAGCACTGATCTGTCGATGGAAATGCCTTCAGCCCGCGGAACCAGCGATAGCGCGTGCTGCGCGAGTATCGGTGTGATGATGAAAGCCGCAAGAAGGCCGAGAGCGCCGCCGGTCAGGGCGAGAATGGTCGTTTCGCACATCAGTTGACCGGCCAGACGAAGAGCGCCCGCGCCCAATGCGCCGCGGATGGCCAGTTCGCGCCGGCGCACGATGGCCCGCGATGTCAGCAGGCTGGCAACGTTTGCGCAGGCGATCAGCAATACCAGAAGCACCGAGCCCATCAGCATTTCCAGCGGACGGCTCACCTCGCCTACAACCTGTTCCCATAGCGGCTCGACCATCGCGCCCTGCCCGTCATTTGACTTCGGGTGCTCCTGCTCGAGTTGACGGGCAACGGCGGCTAAGTCAGCACGCGCCTGGCCAAGCGTGACACCCGGTTTAAGCCGTGCGTACGCCGATGTGCCGAGATGAAAAGCGCGATGCGCTTCGCCACCGATTTCGTTGTTCAGCCGGCCCAGCGGCGTGAACATCTCCATCGGCCGCCAATAGGGCGGAAAGCCTTCTGTGGGCATCACGCCGATTACGGTATAGAGCTGTCCGCTCAGCTTGATCTGTTTGCCGAGAATTCCGGGATCGCGGTTATCTTCGCGCGTCCAGAAGCGCTCGCTGAGCAAGAGAACCCGGGCTGCATCAGGCCGATCTTCCGTGACCATGAAGTTACGACCCAGCACCGGCGCCACCCCCAACGTGGGAAATAATCCTGCTGAAATCTGTCCGACCAGGATGCGGCGCGGCTCGCCGTTGCCCGTGAGGATCGCGCTAGCCCGGCGAAAAGCCCCCATGCTCTCGAAAACTTTATTCCTGGCCTGCCAGTCGGAGAAATTCGCCAGTGAGAGGAACATTTCCGGTACTTCGCGTGAGGACTCGCGCAGAAACAGCAGCCGTTTAGGCTGCTCAAATGGCAGTGGCCGAATGAGCACCGCGTTGACCACGGAGAAAATCGCTGTGTTGACGCCTATCCCTAGCGCGATGGTCAGGATCGCCACCACGCTGAAGCCCGGGTTCTTCGTCAGTGTGCGGATGCTGAAGCGCAGATCTTCCAGCAGGTTCTGGATCCACAGAACCTTACGCATATCGCGGCACTCCTGTTTGGATAACTCGACGTTGCCGAACTCGCGCAGAGCGGCATAACGCGCCTCTTCGGGACTCATGCCGTCCGCGATGTACTGCTGCGTCATCTCCTCGAGATGAACCTGCAGTTCCTCATCGAGATCCTGATCGAGTTGCCGCTTCCTCAAGAGCGCGCGAAGGCGCATCGGGACGGTATACACCCAGCGTTCCGGCGGGATGGTGTTCTTAGCGGGCAAAGCGGGCGCTTTGGAACTTTATGCTTCTCTTAATTTCACCACGCGGGTAATCGCACTGGAGAGACGACCCCAGTTTTCCGATTCGGTCTCCAGGTGCTTTCGACCCATTCGCGTCAGGGAATAGAACTTGGCGCGGCGATTATTCTCGCTCAGCTTCCATTCCGCCGCAATCAGTCCTTCAGCTTCCAGTTTATGTAAAGCGGGATAAAGCGATCCATCACTGACCTGCAAGACGTCGCCAGAAACCTGTTTCAACCGGCGGCTGATGGCGAAGCCGTTCAGTGGCTCGAGAGCCACAATCTTTAGTAAAAGAAGGTCAAGAGTTCCTTGTACTAGATCTGCGGGTTTGCTCAAAAGGATTCTCCTCGGTTACCTCCAGAAAATATACATGTTTTTGCCGAGGAGCAAAACCCTTGTTCTATTCGTGCCCACACGATCGCCGTAAGTGAGGCACTACCGCGCTCCCGCAATACGCGAGGGCCTGTCTTGCAACTCTGGTGTATAAACAGTGAATGCTTTGCCGCACGATTCTGGGAGCGGCGATACTGACCGCCCTTTTCTCTTCCTCGACATTCGCTCAGCAGAAACCAGATGTCGCCGGAGACTACTCCGGTACCCTCGGTCCTATTCACCTCAAGCTTCATATCAAGGCGGGGACCGACGGAACACTGACCGGCACATTGGACAGCCCGGATCAGGGAGCCAATGGGATTCCCTGCTCCGATTTCCATTTCGATGGCAAAGAGTTGAGCTTCAGCGTTCCCGCCGTGCACGGAAGCTGGCAAGGTTCGGTTTCACCCGACGGTCAATCGCTAGCCGGTACATGGAATCAGGGCTCGCCGCTTCCGTTGACGTTCACGCGCGAGCAGGCATTTGTGCCGGCGGCAAAGCCGTCCCGGGTTGATGGCGTCTGGTTGGGTGCGATCCACGAGGCATCCGAAACTCTGCGGATACAGCTGCAGCTAAAGAGTGATGCGTCGGGCAAAGAATACTGCACGCTGGACAGCCTGGATCAGGAGGCCACTGACATCCCCTGCTCCAACGTTTTACTGGAGGGGAACAAGTTCTCCTTCGATATCCCACCAGTGCATGCGCAATGGAGCGGAACGATCTCAGCTGATGGCAAAGCGCTGACCGGCACTTGGACGCAGGGCAAACCCACCGCGCTGAACCTCGAGCGGCAGGCGACGGCGATCGTGATTCCGCCGGTGCCACCGCCCAGCTACCAGCCGGCGATGCCTCCGGTAACGCTGGCTCAATTGCAGTCCGTGCTGAACAAAGATCTGGAAGAGGCGCTGAAGAGCGGAGTACTTGCGCCTTCCACACAAGCTGGCGTGACCATCGGCGTCGTCGATCACGGACAGCGCCAGATTTTCAGCTACGGTGTCGCCAAGAACGATTCGATCTTTGAAATCGGCTCGATCACCAAAACGTTCACAGGCCTGATCCTTTCGCAGATGGTTGAGCAGGGGAAGGTCAAGTTCGACGACCCGGTTCGCGAACTACTTCCGGAGGGCACGGTGGCCAAGCCCACGGGAGATGAGATTACACTGCTCGATCTGGCAACCCAGCATTCTGGGCTGCCTCGCATGCCTGACAATTTCAATCCCGCGGACAAGAACAATCCCTACGCCGACTACACCGCTGCTGACATGTACGCCTTCATCAAAAAGCAGGGCGTAACCAAGCCGGCCAAAACTGAATTTCTCTACAGCAATCTCGGTTTCGGTTTGCTCGGACAGGCCTTGGCAGACCGTGCCGGCACGGCTTATCCGCAACTGCTGCAGCACCAGATCACAACCCCACTAGCTATGCAGGACACGGTGGTGACGCTCTCGGCTGAGCAGCAATCGAGATTCATCGCCGGGCACGACCCCCATCGTCAGCCAGCTCACGCATGGGACCTGGTTGCTTTTGCCGGCGCAGGGGCGATTCGCTCTACTGCAGCCGATATGCTGACCTATCTGGAAGCCAATCTGCATCCCGACAAACTGCCTTCAACTGTGACTGCAACGCCGGATGGCAAGACGCTTTCCGCAGCGCTCGCGCAATCTCATGAACTGCATAATGACGCGATGTCGGGACTGAAGATTGCTCTGGCTTGGCTGTATGATCCGGAAACCGAGAACTATTGGCACAACGGCGCGACCGGCGGATACAGCGGCTACGTAGTCTTCAACCAGAAGAACGATTACGCCGTGGTGGTGCTGGTGAACAACACAGTGATAAGGTCAGGAAGCATCGCCGACCAACTGGGCCAGCACATTACCGAGCGCCTGACGGGAAAGCCGGCTCTGGAGATCAAGTAGTCGGCGCTGGTTTATCGAACACAAGGAGTTCACGTGAGTACGATTTTGTCCGACGCAGAGGTGCAACAGGCGCTACGCGACCTTCCCGGCTGGAAGCACAACGGCAAGGCGATCGACCGTAATTTCCAGTTCGAAAACTTTGTGAAGGCGATGGAATTCGTGAACCAGATCGCTGAGGCGGCTGAGGCCGTGAACCATCATCCCGACATCCTGATCAGCTATAACAAGGTGACGCTGTCGCTGGTCTCGCATGACTCGGGCGGCGTCACCCACCGCGACATCAAAATGGCAGCGCGCATCAACGAGCTCGCGCCTGCCTGATTACTGCTCGCGATTGTAGATCGCCAGGAACTTGTTTTTCCCTGTCGAATCCTCGCTTACACCAATGATGGTCAGCGTATTGCCGTCGGCCGAGAGCTGACTGCTCGCACGCTCCATGATCTTCCCATCCTTGTCCTTCACCACCCAGTTCACCCCCGAGGGAGTTCTCGTGTAGGCCACATTGTCCTCGCCCATGCTGCTCATCATGTGATGAGCATTGCCATCGACGGGCCCATCGAAGGACATCATGTAGCTTTTTCCGTCTGACGTGACGCCTTTCATGTTCCACTTGAGTGCGTCAGGCGCATCGGTGGCCACCACCAGCTGTTCGAATTTTGGCGCAGGCTGCGAACCGAACGACGACTTCTGCAGGTTGAGCTTCCACGTACCCACGGCGGAATGATCCGCGGTCAACGCCGCAGTCGCCATCATCAAAACGAATCCAAAGCACACGACGAGCGTTCGAACTAAATCTGATTTCTTCATAGCGTCACGATCCATTCGATGGGTTCAAAGGTGCGACCGAATGTTGCCATTCGAGCAAGGCTATGTCAAATCGCCTGCGACGCTAGGTGATTTGCCACTTGGAAGCTGTGCTGAAGTGATCTTGGGTGGCGCACGCCTTCAGGCGTGCAGTTGAGATCCGCTAAATATCTCGGCTTCAGATCGACCAGCTATCCGACGCTGCTACCGGCCGCAGCAATGCGCCTGGCTTCGCGAAAAACGTCCTCGAACATCTCCCCCGTCAGCTTTCCCGTCGCGGTGTTCTGGTTGGAGGGATGGTAAGACGCCAGCAGCGTCACACCATCCGGCATCTGATATGCCACGGCATGCGCAAACTTGTATCCGCTGGTCCTCTGCACAGCGCCGGTTCGCTTCAGATGGCTGAGATATGCATCGAAGCCGATCTTCCCCAGCGCCACTACGACTTTTACCTGCTTCAAAATCGCCAGCTCGCGGTCGAGATATTCGGAGCAGTTCAACAGCTCCGACAGCATCGGCTTGTTGTCGGGAGGCGCGCATCGCACAGCTGCCGTGATGTAGCAGTCGATCAGCTTCAGTCCGTCGTCGCGGTGCTCGGCCGTCGGCTGCGATGCAAATCCCACCTTATAAAGAATGGGATACATGAATTTTCCGGAAGCATCTCCGGTGAACGGCCGACCGGTTCGATTTGAGCCGTGGGCTCCCGGCGCCAACCCAAGCACCAACACCCGCGCTTTGGGATCGCCGAATCCGGGTACGGGTCGCGCCCAATACTCGTGGTCGCGGTACGCGCGACGCTTCTCGCGTCCAATCTGCTCGCGATAGGCAACCAGCCGCGGGCAGCGTGTGCAGTTGATCACTTCCTGGTTGAGGACAGCCAGAGCAGAAGGCATTGGCATTATTGTATCGGCTTGCTCAAACGCCGATTCGAAAGCTAGACTGCCTGTTCTCGTTGTTCAGCGAACCTGGAGGAAAACTGCAGCGTGCTGAAGTGGGTCGTGATTGTCGTTTTCATTTTGCTAGCCATTGTTGGCATGATCGCCATCCTCGGCTCGCAACTGCCCGAGCAGCACACGGTCTCGCGCACCGCCGAGTTCCGCCAGGCGCCGCAACAGGTGTGGGATGTGATCGACGGCCCTCCGAATTGGCGTCCAGAAGTCGCACGCTACGAGATAATCACCCCCGATCCGCATCGCAAATGGATCGAGTACGGCCGCCACGGCGAGAAGATGACCTACGAAGTCGTAGAAGCCGACCCTCCGACGAAACTCGTGACGCGCATCGCTGATCCGCATCTTCCCTTCGGAGGTTCGTGGACCTACGACATCACACCGACGACCAACGGCTCTTCGTTGACGATCACCGAGCACGGCGAAGTCCACAGTCCCGTCTTCCGCTTCGTCGCCCGTTACGTTCAGGGCTACACAGCGACCATCGACAATTATTTGAAGGCGTTGCAATCAAAGCTCGGCGGCTCGTGAACTTGCCGTAAGGCATCCTCCAGAGTACCTGCGGGCTTCTAACAACCAGCTTCGATAAGCTCAAACGCGCGGTCGATTCGTTCGCACACGGAGACGAACTCACGATGTTGATTATCCTGCTGGTTATCCTTCTATTGCTTTCCGTCGGAAGCTATCCGGCTTGGCCCCACAGCCGCAACTGGGGCTATTACCCATCGAGCGGGTTGGGACTGATTCTTATCGTTCTTCTGATACTGTTGCTGCTCGGCCGCATCTGACGCTCGTTTCCGGCCTATGAGAGTCGCTATTCCTCGCCGATTCCGGTTTGCGCTCACCAGCATCGTGCTGATGCTCATGCTGATCTGCGCGCCGATGTGCCCGGCTTACTCCGTGCTGACGCACGAAGAAATCATCGACTTGCTCTGGGATCAGCAGATCAAGCCTCTCCTGCTGGCACGCTATCCCGATTCCACGCCGCAGGACCTGCTCAAAGCGCACGCGTATGCGTATGGCGGTAGCGTCATCCAGGACATTGGCTACTATCCGTTCGGCGACGAGACTTTCAGCGACCTGACGCACTACGTCCGCACCGGCGCATTCGTACAGGCGATGCTCGACGACGCGCAAAACCTCGATGAATATGCATTCGCTCTAGGCGCGCTTTCGCATTACATTTCCGACATCAATGGCCACCCCTACATCAATCTCTCGGTCGGCATTGAGTATCCCGAACTGGCGCGCGCGTATGGCGCAGCCGTTCCCTACGATGTCGATCACAAGGCACATTTGCGCACAGAGTTCGGCTTCGATGTTCTGCAAGTGGCGAAAGGCCGCTATGCGCCCGAAAATTATCACAACTTCATCGGTTTCGAAGTCTCGGCGCCTCTGCTGGAGCGGGCCTTCCTCGATACTTATGGAGTGCCGCTCAGCGACATAATGCCGAAAGAGCAGCTGGCCATCAACACCTACCGTCGCAGCGTCAGCGAAATCATTCCGGAGATGACCAAAGTTGCTCTACTGGTGAAGGGCGATCAGTTGCGGCGTGAGGATCCCAACTTCAACCGCCAACGGTTTCTGTATCACCTTTCCAAAGCCGATTATGTGAAGTCATGGGGTGCGGGCTACCAGGAGCCTGGCGCGGGTGCGCGCATTATGGCGGCAATGTTTAAGGTATTACCCAAGGTCGGTCCCTTGCGCGCCATCGACTTCAAGGAGCCCACGGAGGAAACTGAGAATCTCTACTTCAAGAGCGTTGATCAAACCGTCACCAAGTACACCGAGGCGCTACACGCGGTGAAGAGCAACGATTTACAGGCGCCGGAGATCAACCTCGATACGGGCAAGCCGACCGAACGCGGCACGTATCCCCTGGCCGACTACACATACCGTAGTCTGCTCGATTCGCTCACCTATGACGGCTTCAATCACATGACCCCGGGTCTGAAAGACTCGGTGTTGCAGTTCTATGCTGGCTTCGGATTTCCGAAACCCGGTACACGCCTGGATAAATGCATCGTCGAGCGCTGGCGTAAGACGTGGATCGAATTGAATCAAGTGCGTGTACTGGACGTGATGGATCCAGCCGACCAGCCGATGCCGGCCAAAGAGGCGACTACAGCGATGTTTCGCACGCTCGACATCGGCGAGGGCTGCACACAATGACGACCACGAAACGAAAAAGCCAATCGAGATCGATTGGCTTTTTGCCGAATCCAGTTATGCCCTGATGAACGCGCTGTTCCCTCTGCACAGTGTCTTGTCAGCAGGCGGGAAAAATTCTTAACGCGACACGATGTCCGTTAAAGCCCACTCAATTCTGTCTACTTCGTCGCGAATGACCCGAATGGCCTGCTGGTGCGCAGGATGCGGAACTGGGGCAATCGCCTCCAACGCGTGACGAATTTTATGATTGCGATCCCAAACGGTATTCATGCGCGCCAACGATTCCATCCGATGCTGATACAGGCGGCGCGCCAGCTTCGTCGCTACCCAGGCGAAGGCTAGCCCGAACGCCATCTCGATGGGCAGACGATCCGTCGCCCCATCAAATTCCATGAACAGCAAACGATAGACCGCTTCGCCCGCCCCCAGGCAGGCGAAGATCACGCCCACGCCGATTACCGCCAGCTTGATGCGGTCAAAGGGTTGAAGCTCGACAGACGACTGGTATTGGCCACGGTTGCGCGTGACGAACATGTGATCCCCCAAAAATGATCCTCTTCTGACGTTCTATTTTGCTACAACTCGCAGCTCTTGGGAACCTCCTGCCTCACCCCCTGAATCAGAAAGGCCAATCGGTGTTCTGATTGGCCTTGGTTACGGGTTGGTGAAGGTGTGTGCCTACTGTGCTGGGGGAGCCTGCGTTGCTGTCTTGTGCCCCTTCTTTCTGGGCGCCGGAGCGCTGCGCGCCTGGCCCTTCACCTGGGTCTCGTCGACCGCTACTGTCTCCTCGCTAAAGGTCGCACCGGCCGGGACGAAGTAGATCTTCGCGCCCTTCTCCTTGACGGTACCGCTGGTGCGGACATCAAGCCGAGCCGCATCGATCTGGCTGCCGCCTTCGCCGTTCACCAGGTAGTACTTGATGTTGACGGAACGCTGCGCGCCCACCTGCGTAACCTTAACGGTCTCTTCGTCCTCGGCATAACCGACGACGACGAACTTGCCGTTGGGCTCACGCTGGATGCGCATGGCAACGTCGTCGAGAATGGCCTTGCAGCTGTTGTCGACACGCGCTGGACGCTTGTCGTCCATAAACTTGCACTCGCCGATTTCGCTGACTTCGTTCACCACCACTGGCGGAGCCAGCACGTTAACCGTTGCGGTACAGCTGGCAGTCAGTCCTCTGGAGTCGGTGACGGTTGCAGTCGCTGTGATCGAGCCACCGGGAGTCGCGCCCGTGCTGTCCAGAGTCGCGCTGGTGCCGGTGCCGTTAATATGGCCGGCGCTCGTGGCCCAAGAGTAAGTCAGCGGGAAGTTATCAGGACTGCTGGCAGTGACCGTAACCGTGGAGCCGTCTCCAGCCTTCACGGTATCCGGACTGGCCGAGCAGCTGGCGACCGGCGGATGCGGCGTTTTCACCGTGAACGTCGCGTTACAGCTGGCCGTGTTGTTCGTCTTTTCTTTTGGATCGGTCGCCGTTCCGGTCACAGTGTAGCTTCCCGGAGCCAAGCCGGTCGTGTCCACGTTGCCTGTGGTGCTGGTGCCTGCGACTTTGGCAGCGTTGGTGTTCCAGCTATAGGTAAGCGTGTGCTTGGGATTGAAATTCTGGGTGGAGATGTTAGCCGTTACCGGCTCGCCCGCCCAGACCTCGGTTGGAGCGATGGTGCAGCTCGCCGACGGAGGCACCGGTGGCTTGCCGCCGAAGTTGTAACTGAACCCCGCCACCAAGCCTGTCATGGCCGTATTGAAGATGAACAGGTCATTGGTTGGACGATAGTTCACATACAAATAGCGCCAGCCTAAGGACGCGCCCCACTTGCGAGTGAAGTTGTAGTTCAACAGGCCCAGGGCCTGGTAATCCAGGTTAGCTCCGCCTGCGCCAGCGTCGCCCGCCACTGTGATGGACGCCTTTTCGCTCAGAGGCAGTATGGCCCTGACGCCGCCTAGACCGTCGACCCATTCGGCTGACCGCGAGCGGCCCACGCCCACAGGTTCGACAGTGAGGTTTTGACCAACGTACCAGTAGCGAATCCCGGCCAGCGCATCAAACTTGAAGTGCTCGGCGTTGATCAGCCGGTATCCGATCTTCGGAGTAAAGATCGACTCCGTCAGATG
>DATHQX010000196.1:0-6011 GCA_035482295.1 Verrucomicrobiia bacterium | reverse complement strand
TCATAAGGAGCACAATTGCGAAAACGAGTTTCAAGTGTCGAAGTTCCAGTCTCGCGAGAACGGGATGCACAGAGCTCTATTGTAGATGGAGCGGGGCGGAACTAACCGGGCAAGCAGGAAGCGGAAAGAACAATGCTGTCCAGCCAATGTTGATGGCCCTGGCGCTCACTGCGGAGTATGCTTGCAGAAATCATTTCGGCCCGGCCGCATCGGGGCGGAACGATCGTCTAGGAGCCATCTTCATGCGTGGCAGAAACCTGAACGGCTTTTACGTACTGGCGATCGTACTCGCGCTGAGTTTGTCGACAATAGCGCAGGAGACGCTCTACAACAACGGCCCGGACGGCGACGTGGGATACTACCACGTCAATTTCGGAGCCGTGGTGACGGATTCGTTTACGCTTTCGGAAGCTGCGAGCATCACGAGCACGATTCTGACCTTTTACGATGTGGACGACCGCAATCGCCCCCTGCATTTGAAGTGGTCGATCACCACCGAGCCGCTAGGTGGGACGGTGCTGGGCACAGGCTCTGCCGATATCGTGGTTCTGGAGCCGCCCTATATCACGCAATTCCTCTTCTTCGGATGGAAAACCAGCTTCACCATACCCAACCTGAACCTTCCCGCCGGCACGTATTATCTGCAGATTCAGGATGTGGTCACGCAGTGGGACACCTATGTTTTCTGGGCCGAAACCAGTGGCGGAGCTTCGCAAGGCTTCTACGAAGCAGTTGGCCAGAGCGGCGCAGGTACGGTTTCTCCCGTGCCCTCCGAAAGCTTTGAGGTTATGGGACAGTGGCAGCCCGAACGGGCGAATTAAGCCAGTGCCGGCGCTCTATTCCTGCTGCCGGTGCAAACAACTTAGCCGAGCATAATGAGAGGAGTTCGTTCGCTGGCGGCGGAGTTGCACAGGCTCAAAATCGCCCTCAGCTATAATTGCGCGCCATGGGCCTTCCCTCAGGTACGAAGTTGGGTCCCTATGAAGTTCAGGAGCCGCTAGGCGCCGGCGGCATGGGTGAAGTTTATCGCGCACGCGACACGCGGCTGGGTCGCGATGTCGCCGTCAAGGTGCTGCCCACGCATCTGGCCGCCGACTCGGAACTGCGCCAGCGCATGGAGCGCGAAGCCAGGTCCATCTCCTCGCTGAACCATCCACACATCTGCACCCTGCATGACGTTGGCTCACAGGACGGCGTGGATTACCTCGTCATGGAGTATCTGCAGGGCGAGACGCTCGCCGACCGGCTGCATCGCGGCCCCATGCCGCTCCAGGAAGCGCTCAAGATTGCTATCGATGTGGCCGATGCGCTCGACAAGGCGCACGTCAACGGCGTTGTGCATCGCGACCTCAAGCCCGCGAACATCATGCTGACCAAGAGCGGCGCCAAGCTGATGGACTTCGGCCTGGCCAAGCCCGCGCCCGGCATGGGTGCAGCGGCGGCCGCCGGACCCTCGACCCCAACCACGCCGACGATGACCGTAGCCGCGTTTGCCAATGCGGCGTCAAACCTGACGCAGAAAGGCACGGTCGTCGGGACGTTTCAATATTTGGCGCCCGAGGTTTTGCAGGGAGCCGAAGCCGATGCGCGCTCCGACATTTTCAGTTTCGGCTGCGTTCTGTACGAAATGGTTGCCGGCCGGCGCGCCTTCGAAGGCAAGTCGCAGTTCAGCGTGCTGGGCGCGATCCTTGATCACGAGCCCGAGTGGCTGAGCGCAATCCGCCCCGATCTTCCTTCGCGCCTGGACGAAATCGTGCGCCGATGCCTCGCCAAGAGTCCGGAACAGCGTTATGGCTGCATGCACGATGTGAAAATACAACTGCAGGAGGTTACGGAAACCGCTCCGGAGAGACCGGCGGCAACTGCAACCGCATCGCCCGTGTCGAAAGTGCCGTGGCTTATTGCCGCCGCAGCCGTCCTCGCAGCCGTCACGATCGCCGCTCTTTATTTCGCACATACGCCAAAGCCGCTGGCCGTCATTCGCTCGTCGATCCTGCCGCCGCCCGGAACCGGCTTTGTGACCATGCTGCCGAGCTCCGGACCTCCAGTGCTATCGCCAGATGGAACGCGACTGGCCTTCGCCGCGCGCGATGCCAAGGGAAAGATCCTCCTGTACGTGCGGCCGTTGAATGCAACCCAGGCTCAGGCGCTGGATGGTACTGACGGTGCGATGTATCCTTTCTGGTCGTTCGACAGCCGTAATGTCGGCTTCTTCGCTTCCGGCAAGCTAAAGAAGATCAACGCCGACGGCGGTCCGCCGCAGAACCTGTGCGACGTTGGCAACGCGCGCGGCGGCGCGTGGAGCCAGGATGGCGTCATTCTCTTCACGCCGACGACGACCCAACCGCTGATGCGCGTGTCGGCAGCCGGAGGCAATCCTGAGCCGGCAACGGAACTCGACGTTGCCCGTAGCGAAAACAGTCATCGATGGCCGGAATTCCTTCCCGACGGGAAGCACTTCTTGTTCTGGGCACGCAGTTCCAAGGGCCCTCACGAGGACTATCTCTATACTGGAGAGCTCGGCTCACTACACGCGAAGATGTTGCTGAAGAGCGACTCGATGGCCATTTATGCGTCGGGTTACCTGCTTTATCTTCGCGACCAGGCCCTCATCGCGCAGCCCTTCGACCTCTCCAGGCTGGAATTGAAAGGCGATCCGGTGATGGTCACCGAGCAGGTCGGGATGAACGGCGCCACCGTACGTCCGCTGTTCACGGCATCGCAAACGGGAATGCTGGTCTATCAATCCGGCAACATGAGCGGCGGTTGGGACCTGCTCTGGTTCGATCGTGACGGCAAGGCGGCCGGCCGGGTCGGTTCGCCCGACCGTTACATCCAGCCCGCGCTCTCGCCCGATGGCAAGCGCATCGCGGTCAACATTTACACCGGATCGCAGGGTGTTGGCGACATTTGGATCTTCGATACGACGCGCGGCACCAACACCCGCCTAACCTTCGGTCCGGCCAACAATGGCAGTACGGTGTGGTCGCCCGACGGCAAGACCATCTATTACAGTTCCAGCACCAAGGGCCTGCCGCATATCAGTTCTAAAGCCGCTGACGGCAGTGGCAGCGAACGCATCATACTGGAGACTTCGAATACTGCAGAGGTTCCACTCTCGCTTTCTCCTGACGGCCACTACCTTGCCTATCTGCGCAAGGATCTTTCCAAGGACGCGGGCAGCCACATCTGGTTGCTGCCGCTTTCCGGCGACGGCAAGCCCGTTCCCATCCTGCAGGACACCTGGACGGAAAGAGATGGCCAGATCTCTCCAGACGGAAAGTGGATGGCATATACCAGCAACGAATCAGGACGCAACGAGGTCTACATCACGCCGTTTCCCGGCGGCGGGGCGAAGTGGCAGGTATCCAAGGACGGCGCGATCTGGCCCAAGTGGCGCAGTGACGGTAAAGAGATTTACTTCCTCGACGGCCTCGACAACATTGTCGCCGTGGATGTGACGCCTGGGGGCAACGCCGTCAATCTCGGCGTGCCGCACGTGCTTTTCCAGGCGATCGGCGTGCAACGCGACTATGGCCCATTCGAAGTCACCGCGGACGGTAAGAAATTTCTCGTCAACAGCGGCAGCCTCAACCAAGGCAGCGAGCCTTTTACGCTGGTGCAGAACTGGACCGACGATCTGAAGAAGTAACTGCCGTGGACGCCACGAGCCCAGTTTCATCCCCCGAGATCGACATGTTCGACGTTGTCGACTTGTCGCCCGAGAAAGCGCGCAGCCAGCCGCTTGAATTTGTCGGTAGAATCCGTCACGTAATACCGGAAGGTGCGGTGATCGGAGCGGACAGATCCTTCTGCGATAGAGGTCCTTCGACTTCGTTCGGCTGTCGCCTCACTCCGCTCAGGAGGACAAGAGTTATTGGGTTCGGGTCCCCCGGCAATCATCTTCTTCACCACTCGGGCAGTCGACTCGGCGGAGTCCACAATCCTTACCCGCTCCGGCAAAATTCTGCGGAGCGTCGGCGCGATCAGCGGATAGTGCGTGCAGGCCAGCACCAGCACATCCGCAGTATCTGACGCTGCCGCGGTCGCCTCACCCAGATAGATTTTCGCCACCTGCTCGGTGATCGGATGCTCGATCCATCCCTCTTCTACCAGCGGCACAAACAGCGGACACGCTTTCTCCATTGCCTGCAATCCGTGTTGTTGAAGCGCATCGCGATAGGCATGGCTGGCGACGGTCGCTTCGGTAGCGATCACGATCGCCGATCGAGATTCGCTGACCTCCGCCGCGGCCGCCGCTCCCGGTTCGACCACGCCGACCACTGGCACGTGTGCCGCTGCCTTGATTGCCGGCAGCGCCAGCGCGGTCGCTGTGTTGCAGGCAATCACCAGCAGGTCAATGTTCTGCGATTCAAGGAAGCGCGTCGCGCCTATGGCGTAGCGGGCGACGGTCTCCGCCGACTTGGCGCCGTAGGGCAAGCGCGCGGTATCGCCAAAATAGAGATAGTGCGCCGGCAACTGCTCGGCCATCGCCTTCAGCACGGTCAGGCCGCCGACACCGGAATCAAAAACTCCAATGCGCGGAAGGGTCACTCGACATCCTTCCTGCCATTACGATCAGCGTTCATCTTCAGTTTTTCTGAGAAGTACATTCAGAGTTGATTGTACGGAATCGCGGGGCGAATCAGCGAAACTCGACACTGTCGAAGCCGAGACCGTTGAGCAGGCTGGTCAGCGTCTGCCGGGCATTCTTTGCAGCGGAGTCGAGCACGCCATCCTGCATGGCCGCGTCGCGAATCTGGCGCTCGCCTTCCTGCCGCACCTCGGTTTCCAGATTTGGATCGGGGCTGGAGAACAACCCGGTTTCGCGCGAATAGACTTTGCTCTTCTGGTTGTCGACGCTAACGGTGAAAATCTCAGCCTGCGGCAGATGCACGGAAACACTACGGCCCTTCACGACGACATCGGTCGCCTGAAGCTTCGACAGATCGATACCTGCAATGACCTCACCGTGCACGATGAGCAGCAGCCGATCGCCGGCGAGAAAGTTCGGCAGGATTGGATTCTGTCGCTCGCCGCCTATGATCTTCTCCAACGTGTAGCTGACGGTTTCCAGGCGGTCGAGCCCGCGGATTTGGCGAATGACAGTTGGCTGGTCGGCGCTGATGCGGACTTGTCCGCCATGCAGCATGCGTCCAAGCTCGAAGAGGCTGAATCCGCCGATCGCCCAGAATCCGGCGCCAACCAGCAGGACGGCCAGCACCATGCCGGCGAGAGCGGCGAGAAGCCACTCCCACGGACTGCGTGTCTTAGCTGGAGGCGGTTGTACTTCGATACTGCTCATCTCGTTCAAGCTTACACCCGAAAATACTTTCGACCGACGCCCAAAGTCGGGCCTTAACCCTGCTGGTGCCCCAGGTTCGCCTTCTTTTGGCTGGCCTGGACTCGAACGAATCTCCGTACTCGAACCAGGTCGACGTTCAAAAGAAGAACGTGAACCTGCGACACCGACGGCAATCGTCGTTCCTACTGCATGTCTTTCACAACCTGTCCGATATTGCTGGCCTCGTAGAAGCGCTTCAGGTCGGCGTGGCCGGCGAGTGTCTCACGCTCCTGCCCATTCACCAGCATCTTCACCCGCGTGATCTTGGTGTCGTTGGCATTCAGCGTCAGCACAACCGATGCGACGGTCAGTTCCTCGGCCAACACACCCGAGGGATGCGTGTCGGCAAACTCCGAGTTCGTATCAACGATCGCCGTGCCGTCATCCATCAGGAAGACCTGCCGCACATCGGACTCCTTACCGATGGGATGCGTCGAGGACGACTTCAGATACTCGCCGAACAGCGCCCGCAGCACGGCGCGTGCCCGCTCGCTGCGTTCCACCGGCATCGATGTCGACAGCTGCGTTTTACCCAGCGTACCGTCGTTATCGTTGGCGACGTAAAGCGTAATGGTCTCCGGCGGCCCGTTGCCCTGCAGTGTGGAGATTTGCTGCTCGTTGGCTATCTGCTCGTCGCGTGCGACCTTGCGTTTCAAGTGCAACGCGT
>DATHQX010000195.1:0-2326 GCA_035482295.1 Verrucomicrobiia bacterium | reverse complement strand
GCACCAGCGTCTTCCCACCCGGAGCAGCGCAGCAATCCCAAACCCGCCCCGCCCCCGGCATCGACGCCGCCGCAATCTCCGCCACCAGCCGAGACCCATCATCCATCTGCGGCCAATCCCCTCCACTCTCAGCGAACATCCCACCCTCCGCCGGCTCCCTCTGGTCCGCCTCACAGATCTTCAGCGCCGCCGCGCGCCCATACTCCTTCACCCAACGCTCCACCATCCACAGCGGATGCCCCAACCGCTCCGCGAACGCCGCCGTAGACTCATGCAGCTTCACTCCCGCCTTGGGTGAACCCGCCACCTTCCGCAGAATCGCATTCACCATCCCCGCAGCATGTGGCTCTCCCGCCGCGCGGCACAACTCCACACTCTCACTCAGAGCCGCGTGCGCCGGAATCCGATCCATATGCAGCAACTGAAACGCCCCCAACCGCAAAGCGATCGCCACCGGCTCCGCCAGGCTCTGCTCCGGCCTTTGCAGCAGCGGACGAATCCGCGCATCCAGCGCAATCTGCCACCGCAGTACACCCAAAACCAGCGCCGTCGTCAAATTCCGATCTTCAGGCGAAAGCCCCTCCAGCCGCGACGAGTGCAACAGCTCATCGCTGTGCCCCTTGCCCTCACCCACCAGCTTCAAAATCTCAAACGCAGCCCACCGCGCCGGAGTCACCTTTGCAATTGCTTCCCCCGCACCAGCCGTAGGCCCCGCAGACGCCGGCCGCTTCTTCACAAAACCGCTAGCGACAGTCTTCTCCGAACTAGGCTTCTTTCCCCCCGCAGCCTTGTCCTTCATAACCCCAGCCGCTCACCATTCTGCACCTGATACCCGCGCTGAAACTCCCCCACCGGCATCCGCTTCTTCCCTTCCATCTGAACCTCGCGCATCTCCACCGCACTCCCCCCGCCACACCCAACAAACAACTTCTCCCCATCCACCATCAGCATCCCTTCAGGCAGAACCCTCCCACGCGCCACGCACATCGAATGCGCAATCAGCTTCTTCCCACGAAACAACGTATGCGCCCCCGGCCAGGGTTGAAATCCTCGCCACCGGTCATAGATCTGCTGCGACGTCCTCGAAAAATCCATCCACCCATCCTCGCGCGTCAGAATCGGCGCCAGCGTGGCCAGCGAATGATCCTGCGCTTGAGGAAAGATGTCCCCGCGTTCAAGCTGCCGCAGTGTCTCCACCATCAACTTCGCGCCCTCCGGAGCCAGGCATCCATACACATCCATCGCTGTCTCCTCCTGCCCAATCGGGCACACCTGCGCAAGCAACATATCGCCCGTATCCAACCCCTCATCGAGCCGCATCGTCGTCACGCCCGTTACCACCTCGCCGTTCGCCACAGCCCATTGAATCGGCGCGGCCCCGCGATACTTCGGCAGCAGCGATCCATGCAGATTGATGTTCCCGAACGGCGGCAGTTCCAGCATCCACTTCGGAATAATCCGCCCATAAGCCACCACAAGAATCGCATCCGGCCGAATCTCCTCCAGCCGCGCGCGAAACTCTACATTGTTTTTAATCTTCTCCGGTTGCACCACCGGCAACCCCAGCGCCAACGCCGTCTTCTTCACCGCCGGAACCTGCACCTCCAACCCGCGTCCCGCCGCACGATCCGGCTGCGTCACCACCAGGCGAACCTCATGCCCCGCGGCCACGACCGCCTCCAGCGTAGGCACCGCAAACTCCGGAGTCCCACAAAAAACGAGCCTCATCGGATCACCCCTCTCCCGAGCAACGCGAGGGCCCACGCAGATCGTTTACCGATAAAGGGTATACCCGCCACGAAGTGGCCGCCTGAACCGGGGTCCCCGCAAACAGGTTTTCGTTTGCGGGGTGGCTAAGCGCAGCGAGCCCGTGCGGCAGCACTACCACTCGCCGTTCTTAATCAGCTTCTTGATTCTGCGCACCACCAGATCCCGCTTCAACCGGCTAAGCCGATCAATAAACAAAACCCCATCCAGATGATCGATCTCATGTTGAAACGCCCGAGCCAGCAACTCCTCCCCTTCAACCTCAAACCACGTCCCCGTCACATCCTGAGCCCGCACCTTAACCTTCGCCGCGCGCGAAACCTTCTCTCGAATCTCCGGCAAACTTAGACATCCCTCTTCTTCCACCTGCTTGCCTTCACGCGCGACGATCTCCGGATTGATCAACACAATCCTCTCCTCCGGATTCTTCTTAAAGCTCACATCGATCACCGTAATCCGCTGCGAGATCGCGATCTGAGGCGCCGCCAGCCCGATCCCCTGGGCCGCATACATACTCTCGAACATCTCCTCCGTCAGCTTCTTCAGCCTTGCGTCAAAC
>DATHQX010000194.1:0-4350 GCA_035482295.1 Verrucomicrobiia bacterium | reverse complement strand
GCGGGATTGGGTGACGAATGTGAGGACGACGTATTACGTTCTGGGGAGTGCGTTGGGGGCGCATCCTTACCCGACGATGGTGCGGGATTTTCATCGCGTGATCAGCCGCGAGGCGAAGGTGCAGATGCTGGAGCAGGAGGGTCGACTGCCTACGGCGGTGATTGCCTGTGTGGGTGGCGGGTCGAATGCGATTGGGGCGTTCTATGAGTTTCTTGAGGATAAAAATGTCGATTTGATTGGTGTTGAGGCAGGTGGCCGCGGGACGGCGTTGGGGGAGCATGCGGCTCGGTTTCAGAAGAATGGCGGTGGTGTGCCGGGCGTGTTGCAGGGGACGTATTCGTATGTGCTGCAGGATGAGGCGGGGCAGGTGAGTTTGACGCACTCGGTGAGTGCGGGACTGGACTATGCGAGTGTGGGGCCGGAGCATGCAATGCTGCATGACTCGGGAAGGGCGACGTATGTTTCGTGCTCGGATGATGCGGCGTTGAAGGCTACCGTTACGTTGTCGCGGACGGAAGGGATCGTGCCGGCGCTCGAGAGTGCGCATGCGGTGGCTGAGGCGATCCGGTTGGCTCCGACGATGACGAAGGAGGCAGTGCTGATGGTGAATCTTTCGGGGCGTGGGGATAAGGATATGGGGATTCTGGCGAAGGAATTGGATTTGAAGGGTGCCTGAGGACAGCGACCGCGGATTTTCGCGGAGACGCGCGGATAACGGCAAAGGCAATTGATCTGATTTGGAGGGTTTGTGGCGATTGAGTTTCTGAGGAAGCCGGGGATTGTTGCTTATTTGACCGCGGGTGATCCGGATCTGGCGACGACGCTGGAGATTGCGCTGGCGGCGATTGATAACGGCGCGGATGTGATTGAGTTGGGAGTGCCGTTTAGCGATCCGCTGGCGGATGGGCCGGTGATTGGGCGGGCTAGTCAGCGGGCGGTGGCGAGGGGGACCACGCTGACACATGTGCTGGGGTTGGCGGCGGAGTTGCGGGCGGCTCGGCCGAGTGCGGGGTTGGTGATTTTTTCCTACTTGAATCCTGTGGTTCGGATGGGGATGAAGGCGTTTTGTCCGAAGGCTGCAGAGGCGGGTGTGGATGGCGTGTTGCTGACGGACATGATTGTGGAGGAGGCCGGGGAGTATCTGGAAGCAATGAGGGAGTGTGGGCTGGCTCCGGTGTTTTTGGCGGCTCCGACGAGTCCGGATGCGCGGTTGAAAGCAATTGCGGAGGTGTCGCAGGGTTTTGTGTATGCGATCTCGCGAGTGGGAATCACGGGGACGCAGCAGACGGTTGCGGGAGACGCTGCAGAGTTGGTGGGACGGTTGCGGAAGTTTACGAAGCTGCCGATTGCGGTGGGGTTTGGGATTTCGAATACGGAGCATGTTAAAGCGGTTGGAGAGTTTGCGGATGCGGCAGTGATTGGGAGTGCGCTGGTTGGTTTGATTGAGAGGACTCCCAAGGAAGAAGCGGCGCGTGCCGTGGGACGGTTTGTTGCAGGGTTGCGGGCATGAATGACCGCCGATATGGAGTGTCGAGTGATGGTGAACAGGCGTTTATCATTGGAGAATCAACAAATTTCTGCAGCGAGTTGTGCCGGATGGCGCACGGCTGCCTGGTGAGGCGAGTGGATGGATATCTCCGACTGGAGAAAGAAGATCGATGAGCTGGATGTTGAGATCGTTCGCCTCATCAACCAGCGGGCTGAGGCTGCGCGGGCAATTGGCGAGATTAAGCGGACGAGTGACCTTCCGGTGTATGAGCCGAAACGGGAACAGGAGGTCTTCAAACGGGTCTGCGCTGCGAACCGAGGGCCGCTGCCGAATGCGGAGCTGCTGCATGTTTATGAGCGGATTATCGACGTGATGCGGACGCTGCAGCGGCGGGATCTTTAGTGGCTTAATTTGTAATGGTTTTAGTTGCTTATAAAAAGAGATGGGAAACGACACGATGATAGTTGCGATGCATGGCCAGGCGACGGAAGAGAACATTCAGCAGGTGATCGAGCGGATGGTGGAGCTTGGATTCAATGTTCACCGCACGACGGGGACGGCACAGACGATTCTGGCGGGAGTGGGTACGCCAGAACACTTCGAGGTAGCGGAGTTCAAGGTGCTGCCAGGCGTGTATGACGCGTACCGGATTACTTCACCGTACAAACTGGCGGGGCGGAGCTTTCGGCCGGAAGGAACGGTGGTCAAGTTTCCGAATGGTGTGGTGGTGGGTGGGAACGAGATTGTTGTGATGGCCGGGCCGTGCTCGGTGGAGTCGCGGGATCAGATTCTGACGAGCGCGAAGCAGGTTGCTGCGGCGGGTGGAAAGTTTCTACGGGGTGGGGCGTTCAAGCCGCGGAGCTCGCCTTATAGCTTCCAGGGGATGGGGCTTGATGGGTTGAAGTTGCTGCGCGAGGTGTCGGATGAGACGGGGCTGCTGGTGATCACGGAGGTGATGGAGATCTCGCAGATTGAGTTGATGCTGCCGTATATCGACTGCTTCCAGGTAGGCGCGCGGAATATGCAGAACTTCAACCTTTTGCGCGAACTGGGGCATGTACGGACTCCGGTGTTGATGAAGCGCGGGATTGCGGCGACGATTGAAGAGGTGTTGCTGAGCGCGGAGTACATTCTTTCGGGTGGCAACTACAGCCTGATGCTGTGCGAGCGTGGAGTGCGGACGTTTGAGACGTATACGCGGAACACTATGGATATCTCGGCGATTCCGGTGTTGAAGAAGCTGACGCATCTGCCGGTTCTGGGCGATCCTTCGCATGGGGTGGGGATACGGGACCTGGTTCCTGCGATGGCCCTGGCTAGTGTGGCGGCGGGCGCGGATGGACTGCTGATGGAGATGCATCCCAATCCAGATAAGGCGATGAGCGATGGGGCGCAGAGTTTGTATCCGGGTCAGTTACAGAAGCTGATGGTGCAGCTGCGACTGCTGGCTCCTGTGGTGGGCAGGGCGGTCGCCTGATGGAGCGGGTATTCATTATCGGGACTGGGTTGATTGGCGCTTCGACAGGCCTAGCTTTGCGCGCGGCGGGTTTCGCGGGGCGGATCGATGGATGGGACGCGAGCTTGCTGGAGATGGCGGCGGCCTTGCAAATGGGTGCGATCGATGGGAAGGCTACTAGCCGAGAAAATGCGCTGGAGCTGGCGAAGTGGGCTAACGTGATTGTGCTCGCGGTTCCCGTGCTTGCGATTAAGGACTGGATGCAGGTTCTCGCTCCCATGCTGCGCGATGGGCAGCTGGTGACGGATGTGGGGAGCACGAAGCTGGAGATTGTTGAGTTGGCGGAGCGTTTGTTTTCGGGCGATGGATCCGCGAGTTTTTTGCCAGGGCATCCGATGGCGGGCAAGGAGCTGGGAGGCGCGATGCTGGCGGAGGCGAAACTGTTCGATGGAGCGATGTGGTTGTTTACGCCGATGCGGCCGGAGATGACGGCGATGGAGAAGCAGTGGCGGGGCTGGGTGGGATGCTTTGGGTCGCGCACGCTGGATATGGACGCGGCGCGGCATGATGAGATGTGTGCATGGGTGAGCCATCTGCCGCAGATGTTGTCCACCGCGCTGGCGGCACTGTTGGAGGAGAGATTTGGCGATGCGCCGGAGATTTCGGCGATTGGTGGACGCGCGCTCCGCGAGACGACGCGGCTGGGAGCGAGTCCGTACAGCATGTGGCGCGATGTCGCGATGACGAATACGGAGCCGATTGCGGATACGCTGCTGGCGCTGGAGCAGCGGCTGCAGCATGTGCGGGAGAATCTGCGGACTCCTGAGCTCCGGGATGAATTTGCGCTGGCGAATAAGTTTCGGCAGCGGCGGTGAGAGTTGGGAAGGAAATGGCTTTGAGTGATTCGACGAATCGTCCTGTGATTGGCCTGGCGGATGTGTTAGCGGCGCGAGAACGGGTGAATGGGGCGATCTACTACTCGCCTTGTCCGCACTCGCAGATGCTGAGCGGGCTGACGGGGCAGCAGGTTTACCTGAAGCTTGAAAATCTGCAGATGACGGGGTCGTTCAAGGAGCGCGGAGCGCTGAACCGGATTGCGATGCTGACTCCGGAGCAGGCGGCGCGTGGCGTAGTGGCGGCGAGCGCGGGAAATCATGCGCAGGGCGTGGCGTATCACGCTACGAAGCGGGGGATACGGTCGCTGATTGTGATGCCGCTGGCGACTCCGCTGGTTAAGGTGACAGCGACACGCGGGTTTGGCGCTGAAGTGGTGTTGTATGGAGCGAACTACGATGAGGCTTGCGAAGAAGCCATGCGACTATGCGCAGCGGAGGGGATGACGTTCATCCATCCGTTTGATGATGCGGCGGTGATGGCGGGCCAGGGAACGATTGGGCTGGAACTG
>DATHQX010000193.1:0-34848 GCA_035482295.1 Verrucomicrobiia bacterium | reverse complement strand
CGCGAACTGGCGGCGTCCATTCAGAAAGGTGGAGGCCTGGTCACCGCCGACGATCTCGCGCACTACGAAGTGAAGGAACGCACGGCGATTCGCGGCACCTATCGCGGATACGACATCATCAGCGCGCCTCCGCCGTCGTCGGGAGGAGTGGCCCTGATCGAAGCCCTCAACATCCTCGAGGGCTATGATCTGGCCAAGGAAGGCGCTGACTCCGCCGAAGCGATTCACCTCACCGCCGAAGCCTACCAGCGGGCATTCTTTGATCGCGCCGAGTTCATGGGCGATCCCGACTTCTCCAAGATTCCGGTAGCGCAGCTCATCGACAAACGCTACGGCAACGCCTGGCGCGAAACTATCGCTGTTCGCAAAGCCACGCCCAGCGCCGATATCAGGCGGCCGTCGGTGTTCTCGCAACTTGACAGCTATGCCAGCTCCCATCCGCAACCGGCGTCGTTCGTGGAACCCGATCACACCACGCACTACTCCATCGTCGACTCCGAGGGCAATGCAGTATCGGTGACAACCACTCTCAACAACAGCTTTGGCTCACACGTCACTGCCGAAGGCCTGGGCTTTCTGCTAAACGACGAGATGGATGACTTCTCCTCCAAGCCGGGCGTGCCAAACATGTATGGACTGCTCCAGGGGCCGGCAAATGCCATCGGGCCGAACAAGCGGCCGCTTTCGGCGATGACGCCCACCATCGTCTTGAAGAACGGAAAGCTGTTCCTGGTGTTGGGTTCGCCCGGCGGTCCAACCATCATCACCACCGTCGCCAACGTGCTGATGGGCGTAGTCGACTACGGCTTGAATATTCAGCAGGCGGTCAATGCGCCACGCTTCCACCATCAGTGGATGCCCGACGAGATTCAAGTTGAAGCCACGGGAATTTCCCCGGACACGATCGGCATTCTGCAGCGCATGGGCCACAGGATCGACAAGTCGCGGGGCTATTGGGGCGATGCGGAGTGCATCGCTATCGATGAGAAGACGGGCGAGCGGCTGGGCGCCAGCGACGGACGCAACCAGGGAAAGGCGGTTGGTTACTGATGCGCAGAGCAATGTCCACTTTGATCTACGCGCGACGCGAACGGCTGCATCCCGGGCTGCTCGACCAGTTTGTCTCCGGCGGCGCCGAGGCGGTTGAGATTTTCGCCGCGCGTGGCCACTTCAACTATCACGAGCGCCAGCATGTGCGCGAAATCGCCAACTGGTTCCGTAGCACCGGCATCGTCTTTCACTCTATGCACTCACCCATGTACAGCGATGAAGAGTGGGGACGCGCCGGCATCCCTCCCGTCAACATCGCCGCCGCCGACAAGCGCGACCGCATCGCCGCCATGGACGAGATCAAGCGGGCGCTTGAAGTGGCCGAGCAGGCGCCGTTTCAGTTTCTGATTCAGCACGTCGGGGTAAGTAAAGAAGAAGCCGATCCGCACAAGACCGAAGCGGCGATGATGTCGCTCGAACATCTGCATGCCTTCGCCAAGCCGCTGGGCGTGACCCTGCTGGTCGAGAACATCCCCAACGAGCTTTCGACACCAGAAGCTCTGATGGACCTGCTGCAGGCCGGACGCTTCAACGACATTGGCGTGTGCTTCGATCTCGGGCACGCCCACATGGCGTCGGGCGTGAAGGAGTCGTTCGAGGTGCTGAAGGATCGCATCCGCTCGACCCACGTGCACGATAACAATAAAGATCACGATTCACATCTCTGGCCCGGTAGTGGCAGCATCGACTGGAAAGAAGCGATGGGCTTATTGCGCAGCGCGCCAGGCGTACCGCCGCTGCTGCTGGAGATCGAAGGCGTCGAAGGTGAGAAGGTGTCGGAGAAGATGGCGGCGGCGTACGGGACACTGGAAGCCGCGAGTTGAGCCGGCGACAACCTTCTTAATTCGAATTGCCTGCCCTTCTTGAACTGTCATGCCGACCGGAGTGGAAGGATCTGGGTTGGTCACGCAGAGCACCGCTTTTCTCCTTCCAGCGAACAGCGGGTCCCTCCACGCGGGCTGAAGCCCTTGGTCGGGATGACACGTCGTTTAGGCAGCACCTCGACGCCGACCCCACCTAGGTTTCTTGACATCGGTGAACCTCGGCCTCCATACTTGCGCCGTTCTGTCGGCCCATAACCAAAGGTGATCCGATGAAGAAGAAACCAGCCAAGAAAGCCGTCAAGAAAGCGGCGCCCAGGAAACCGGTCGCGAAGAAGGCCGCTCCGAAGAAAGCAGTGAGCAAGCGCGCGGTCGCTCCCAGCGCGAAGCGCGTTCCCGCCAAAGTGCAGGCGCCGGCCGCTCCCGCACCCCAGCCGGGCGATAAGCTCACTTTTAATCACGCGATGATTTACGCCAAGGATGTCCAGCGCGCGCTCGATTTCTATCGCGAGTGGCTGGGATTCAGGCTCATCGAAGACTTCCGCTACGAAGGGAAATCGGTTTATGCACGCATGCGCGCTCCCGGCGGCGACGGTACCATCGCCATTCATCAAGCCGGGCCGGGCGCATCGGTCGCCAGCGATGGCGTGCGTCTCTACTTCGAGGTGCGCGATCTCGACGACTTCTGCCGCAAGCTGCAAAAGCGCGGCTTCTATTTCACCCAGCTACCGACCATGATGCCGTGGGGCTGGCGTCACGCGTATCTCAACGATCCCGAGGGACACGAGATCAGCCTCTACTGGGCCGGCGAGAACCGCATGCAGAAGACGGTGATGCAGGCGGCGAAGCGAGCCGCGAAGTGATCATCCGGATCCGTGCCTATTTGCACACCGGATTGCGAATCTAAGGGTGGAGCACCGCTTCAGCGGTGCAGTAAGAAACCCAGTCTGGAACCTGGCTTCAGCCGCGGAGGTAACTGCCGTCGGCTGAAGCCGACTCCGTCCTGAGCAAACAGGCACCCAATGCACGACTGAAGGAGTGCTCCACCCAGTCAGCCGCGTGAGACTCCGACGCGTCTGTAGTGCAAGATCCAACAGTGCAAGATACTACCTCGCAATAGCGGTCCTTCGACTACGCGTCCGCCGACCCGCAACAACTGCGGGTCGCAAAGGCGAGCGGACGCTTCGCTCAGGATGACACCGTTGTTAAATCGACGGTACAGCCTCCGCTCGGGAGGACAGTGCTGTCCGTGAGGGGGAACCCCCGCGCATCGCGCTTCTCCCCTCTCATTTCCGACGCATCTAATCACCGGAAAAACCGCGTTCGCCGAACTGTCAGGTTGACCCTGCTGACGGCGCGGCCTAACATAACCGCCAGCAGAACCGAGGTTCCCGAATGGTCGGCGAGACAGTCTCCCACTATCACATTGTGGGGAAACTCGGCGGTGGAGGGATGGGGCTGGTCTATGACGCGGAAGACACGCGTCTGGGGCGGCACGTCGCCTTGAAGTTCATTCCTGAGGACCTGGCTCACGACAAGAAATCCATGGACCGCTTCCTGCGGGAAGCGCGCGCCGCCTCGCAGCTGAATCACCCCGGCATCTGCACCATCTACGACATTGAAGAGATGAACGGCCTGCCGTTCATCGTCATGGAGAAACTCGAGGGCCAGAGCCTGAAGGAGCGGCTGCGCGGCGAGCCCATGGAGCTCGACGAGATTCTCGATATCGGCATCCAGGTTGCCGACGCGCTCGCCGCCTGCCACGCCAAGGGCATCATTCATCGCGACATCAAGCCGGCCAACATCTTCATCACCAAGTCCGGCCAGGTCAAAATCCTCGACTTCGGATTAGCGAAAATCTCGCCCGGCTTCGCCGCCCATGATCCCAATGCGATCGAAGACCCACTCTCCGTCGCCGGCGACATCTTCGGAACCGCGGTCTACATGTCGCCCGAACAGGCGCGCGGCGAAGAACTGGACGCGCGCACCGACCTCTTCTCGCTCGGCTCGGTGCTCTACCAGATGGCGACCGGCAAAAAGCCGTTTTCGGGCAACAACACCGTCACCACGCTCGAGGCCGTGCTCAATCGCAAGCCCGATCCGCCGCTCAGGCTGAACCCCAAGCTGCCGCCTGATCTGCAAGGCATCATCGGGCGCGCGATGGAGAAGAATCGCGGCAACCGCTATCCCGACGCGCTGATCATGAAGGCCGACCTGCAGACGCTGAAGCGCGAAACCGATCCCAGCCTGACCGCGAGCGGCCGCATTCGCAATGCGTTCCCCTATCGCATCTCCACCAGCACCTTTCAGACCACCAGCCGCTGGCAGACCTATCTCCTGCTGTGCGTCAGCGGCGTGCTCATCATGGTGCTGACGTTGGCTGGCCTGTGGTGGTTCAAGCATCGCGGCGGAGCAGTCGGCCCGCGTAATACCATCGCCGTGCTGCCGCTGCAAAATGTCAACAACGACATCAGCGTCGACTTTCTACGTTTCGCCCTCGCCGACGAAATCGCCAACGTGCTCACCTACACGCGCACACTCGACGTGCGGCCGTCGTCGCTCACACAAAAGTACTCGGGCGCCAACGTCGATCCGCAGAAGGTTGGGCGCGAGCTACACGTGTCCACCGTGCTTACCGGGCATTTCGTGAAGGAAGGCGAGAACCTGATGGTGACGCTGGAGGCCGTCGATGTACGCGACGACAGTGTGTTATGGGAATCCAGCTTCACGGCGCCGGCTCAAGACTTGATCGCGCTGCAGTCGAACATGGCAGCCCAGCTTCACCGCGGTCTGCTTCCGCGGCTGGGCATCGCCGGAGGCCAGTACATCGTAGGCTCGCGTCCCAAGAATCCTGAGGCCTACGATCTTTATCTGCACGCGCTGGCCCTGCCCCACGATCCCGGACCCAACAAAGATGCGATCGCCGTGCTGCAGCGGGTGGTGCAGATGGATCCCGACTACGCACCCGCCTGGGCCGATCTGGGTATCCGTGCCTACTACGACGCCACCTACTCCGACGGCGGCGACCCTATGTATCAGCTCTCCAATCAGGCGTGCTCCAAGGCGGTCGCGCTCGATCCCAACTTGACGCCCGCTGCCGGACAGCTCATCACGAATCTGGTTGAACGTGGCGAGTTGAGCAAGGCGTACCAGGCGGCACAGGCGCTGGTGAAGCGTCAGCCCGACAGTGCCCAGGCCCACTTTGTCATGAGCTACGTCTACCGCTACGCCGGCATGTTGCAGGAGGCTACGAACGAGTGCAACACCGCGTTGACGCTCGATCCCGCCAACTACATTTTCCGCTCGTGTGCGTGGCCATTCATGGAGCTGGGCAAGACCGATCGCGCCGCCGACTTCATCCGGCTGGACGCCGGTTCGGAGTGGGCTGCCTACGTGCAGCCATCGTTATTGCTGCGAGAGGGCAATGTCGCCGAGGCGCGCGAAGCCGTGAAGCACATGCCGACGGCGCCGCGCTATCATCGCGACCTGCTGGAGGCTTGCCTGGATCTGCGTCCGGCTTCTGAGTTGGATAAGATCGCCGAGCAGTCGGAAACCAGCTACCCGTCCGATCCCGATCCGGAGACCTGGTACATCGAAGGCTCCCTGTTTGCCTACTGCGGCAAGCACAAAGCTGCGATTCACCTTTTGCAGGCCGCCATCGAAAACAATTACTGCGCGTACTCCAACCTGCTCACCGATCCTCTGCTTGCCAAGTTTCGCTCGGACCCGGACATCGACAAGCTGCTGACGGCGGCCCATGAGTGTCAGGAGTTAGTGAAGAACTCGGCGGCAGCCGGCCAGTAGTTGGGCTCATTTACCTGCCTATAACGATTGCTGGCAATTTTTCCAGTATCGTAGCAATCGTCCGACAATAAATAATGGGGAGTAATCGAGCGCGAGACTCCACGGGAGGTATAGGGGCGTGTCGAAGGATGATAAGAAGCTGAAAAAGGAGAAGGTCGAAAGCTCCGGCGACGCTAAGCCGCAGCAGAAGACTGCGGAGCAGAACGAGACGGACGGGGGGTGGATCTGTAGCGAGGTTAAGCCCGGAGGCCAGTACAGCGACGGACACCCGCTGGATCCGGTGCAGTATCTGGAAGCCAAGATTATCCTCAAACCTGACCGCTTTGTCTCGGTAAACAGCTTCCGCGAGTTCGGCAAGCTGGTGCAGCATTGCGCGAAGGAGCTGAAAGTCGCCTTCATTACCGATCCCAAAGTCGGGCGCCGCCCCGACATCCGCGAAATCGTCTTCATGGACACGCCGGACTTCCGGCTCTACAACAACGCTTTCATCCTGCGCCGGCGCATCACTTATGAAGACGGCTTTCCCGTTGGCGATCCCGAGATCGTCTTCAAGTTCCGCCATCCTGACGAAATGACTGCCGCCAAGATGGATGTGCGGCCTAATATCGCCGGCAAATACCAGATCAAGTTCAAGGCCGAAGCGCTTCCGCAGAAAGAAGGCATCGGCGGCTTCCGCATTCTCTACTCGCACAATTGCCAGTTCGGGCTGAGCCAGATGCATCAGGGCGACAAGTTCGGGATGTGGGGTCTGGCGCAAGTCTTCCCTGCCCTCGGCATTCTAAAAAAATCAAAGGACGAGCAGGTCACGCTGGTCAACGAGTCGATCGTCGAAGAGGTGCTACTCGAACTCGGAGACCTGGATTTCGGTAAAGGGGTAGTAGGCCACTGCAATGTGGCGCTGTGGCGCTCGCGCGGCGATCACACGCCGATGGTCGGTGAGTTCGCCTATCAGCTCAAGTTCAATCGCGGCGACGCAGTTCACGAGAAGCCCAGACGGCTCTCGGAACAGTTTTTTGTTTCCCTGCAGCACGAGGTGCAGGACTGGATCGCGCTAGGCACAACTAAAACCGGCATGGTGTATCGCCTGAAAGGCAATGCCCCACAAAGTCATGAGTGATGTCGTTGCCAACCTTGTTTCCCCGCCGAATACGACGACGACGTCCAAACCGGACGTCACGATCCTCCAGATATTTCTCGAGTTCCTGCTGATCGGGGCAACCAGCTTTGGGGGCGGCGTGGTCGCCTATCTTCGCGATGGCCTGGTGGGCAAACGCGGCTGGATCAACGATCAGGAATTCGTCGAATACCTCGCCATCAGTCAGACCCTCCCCGGCTTGAACGCAACCAACATGGCAGTGCTGGTTGGGGACAATCTGCGCGGATATCTGGGATCGGTGGTCGCGCTCATTGGCATCTGCCTGCCCGGCGGACTGCTGATGTCGGCGGCGGGCGCGGCCTATCACGCTAGCGGCAACCAGCCTATGGTGACCGCCATGCTTCGCGGGGTTGCGGCGGCAGCCATCGGACTCATTCTGGCCACCACTATCAAGCTGGGCAAGAAGTCGCTCGCTCACGCCTACGATCTCGTCTTTGTCGCGCTGACCGTCTACGGAGTCGATAAGCTTCACCAGTCGGTCCCGCGTGTGCTGGTCGTCGTCGGCCTCATCGCCATCTTCTGGTACCGTCCGCGCAAAACTAAAGAGAGCGTCTCATGAACCAGCTCCTCGCCCTCATCCGCGTATTCGCGTATCTGTCGATCCTGACGGTGGGCGGCGGCCTGGCCGCGTTTCCGGAGATGAGGCACCTGACCGTCGACGTGCACAAGTGGTTGAGCTTCGTTCAGCTCATTCACCTGTACAGCATGGGGCAGGTCGCGCCCGGGCCGAACATGATGATGATCGTCGTAATTGGGCAGTGGGCTGCTGGCGTGCCGGGCGCATTCGTCGTGCTTCTGGCATTCTTCGGCCCTACAGCAATCTTGGCCTGGATGATCGGACGGCTGTGGAAGCATCTGGAGAACTGGCCGTGGCGAACATCGATCGAGCGTGGCTTATCGCCGGTTTCGATCGGCTTGCTGCTCGCCGGATGTCTCAGCCTCGCCCGTGGCGCGGTCACGGGCTGGATGACCGCACTGATCGCCGTGCTTGTCCTGCTGCTGTTGCTGCTGACCAAGCTGAATCCCGCATGGCTGGTGCTCGCAGGAGCCGTTGTCGGAGGCCTGGCGTTCGGACCAGTGAAATTGTAGCTGGCGGTTGTCGGTTGAATCCGCCGGGTGGCGCACGCCTTCAGGCGTGCATTTCACGTCGCCGTTCATCTTCTTGGCGAGATGACGACATTGCAAGCCGCCATCTCGCTCGTTGCCTATCGTGCTCTGAACTTCATCGCAGCTTTTGAATAACCCGCTCTCTAGCTCACGCCTTACGAGTGATGTCCGACGGCTGCTTTGGTGTAATCTCTTTCGTTTGGAGGTTACGCGTAATGATGTCTGCCCGCGGTAGCCGAGTGCTGCCGTTTTCTTCCGCATTATTCTTCTTTCTCGCTCTCGCCATCTCTGCGGTCGCCCAGCAATACGATCCCTCGCTCTACGCCGGAATGCAGTGGCGCCAGATCGGACCGTTCCGGGCCGGACGCGTCACTGGCGTGACCGGCGTCGCCGGACAACCCGCGATCTACTACATCGGCACCGCCGGTGGAGGCGCGTGGAAGACCACCGATGGCGGCATGGTGTGGAAGCCGATCTTCGACAAGCAGCACGTGCAGTCGATCGGTTCGATCGCGGTTGCTCCGTCGAACTCGAACATCGTCTACATCGGCACCGGCGACGTCAGCAACGTGGGCGGCTCGGTGAACCAGGGCAACGGAATGTGGAAGTCCAGCGACGCCGGTGAGACCTGGCAGCACATCGGCCTCGAAGATTCGCGGCACATCAGCGCGCTCTGGGTCGATCCGAAAAACCCTGACATCGTTTTCGCCGCCGCCCTCGGCCACACCTTCGCTCCCAACGAAGAACGCGGCATCTTCAAGACAACCGACGGCGGCAAGACGTGGCGCAAAGTCCTCTACAAGGACGACAAGACCGGCGCCGTCGACGTGGCTTTCGCTCCCGACAACCCGCAGATTGGCTATGCCACATTGTGGTACCACTACGTCAATCCGGACACGCCCTTTGCCGGCCTGCTGGGCACAGGTGGGGCCGGCATTTACAAAACCACCGACGGGGGCGAGACGTGGCAGCCAGTCACGATTCCGCAGTTTGCCAAAGCGCATCTAGGACGCATGGGCGTCGTCGTTGCGCCCGGCGGGCAGCGCGTCTTCCTCATCGTCTCCGAGCGGGCGGCAGGCGGACTCTATCGCTCCGACGATGGCGGTACCACCTGGAAGAAGATCACCGAAGACGCGCGTGTCACCGGCAACGGCTACTTCAGCAAAGTTTTTCTCGACCCTCGTAACAACGACACCGTGTACGTCGCGCAGACTTCGCTCTATCGTTCGACCGATGGCGGCGTGACCTTCGAGTCCTACAAGGGCGCGCCCGGCGGCGACGACAACCACGCTCTGTGGATCGATCCCACCAATTCCGACTACATGATCATGGGCAGCGACCAGGGCGCCACCATCAGCATGGACGGCGGCAAGACCTGGACCTCGTGGTACAACCAGCCCACCGGGCAGATCTATCACGTCTCCACCGACAACCGCTTTCCGTACTGGGTCTACGGCACGCAGCAGGACAGCGGCTCGGTCGCTACGCTCAGCCGCGGCGATTATGGCGCCATCACGTTTCTTGATTGGGACCCGATCGGCGCGTACGAGTTTGGCTACATCATTCCCAGCCAGATCAATCCCAACCTTGTGTATGCGGGCGGTGAAGCGCGCGGACTGTGGCTCGTCGATCGCACCAACCGGCAGGTAAAGGTGATCTCCCCCAACGTCAGCCGCGACGGCGATTACCGCACGGCCACTAATCCTCCGCTGGTCCTTTCGCCGGGGGATCCGCACATCCTGTACGAAGGCACGCAGTTCGTGATGCAGACCAGCGATGACGGCAAGACCTGGAAGACGATTAGTCCCGACCTGACGAATCGCCCCGGTGAACCCGTGCCTCCTTCAGCCGATCAGGAAGAGAAGAAGCCTGAGGCCGCCAAGAGCGACGAGACGAAAGAGAAGGAAGCGGAGAATAAGAAGCCAAAGGCACAGGAGGAACAGGAGACGATGCGCATGCCTGATCGACGCGCGATCACGACCATCGCTCCGTCGGCCGTGAAGGGCGGCGTCATCTGGGTCGGCACCAACAATGGACTCGTACAAGTCACGACGGACAACGGCGCGAACTGGCAGAATGTCTCGCCTCCAGGACTGCTGAAGTACTCCGAGATAACGATGGCGGAGGCCTCGCACTTCGACGCCGGAACCGCGTACGTCTCCGTCGACAACCACCAGGGCAACGATTTCAAGCCGCACATCTTCCGCACCAGCGACTACGGCAAGAGCTGGCAGGAGATCGTCACCGGCATTACAGACCTGAGCTTTGTGAAAGTCGTGCGCGAGGATCCCAAGCGCCAAGGCCTGCTCTACGCCGGAACTGAGACCGGTCCGTTCGTGTCGTTCGACAACGGCGATCAGTGGGGCACATTGCAGCAGAATATGCCGACCGTCTCGGTGCGCGACATGGTTGTGCATGAAGACGATCTTGTCGCCGCAACCTACGGCCGCGCGTTCTGGATCCTCGATGACCTGTCACCGCTACGGCAGATCAACGAGAAAGTTGCGAAGTCGAACGTGTACTTCTACAAGCCGGCGACCGCCATCCGCCTGCGCAACGACATGAATCAGGACACGCCGCTGCCGCCCGAAATGCCCGCAGGTGACAATCCTCCAACCGGCGCGATCTTCGATTACTACTTCAAGGCGCCGCCGGCCGGCGAAGTAACTCTCGCCGTCTACGACTCGAAGGGCCAGCTTGTTCGGAAGCTCTCCAGCACAGCGGAGACGCTGCGCAGCGAAGAGCCGCCGCCGGTTCCGAACTACTGGGTCTATCATCCGACGCCGCTGCCGACCAACGCCGGCATGAACCGCTACGTGTGGGACCTGCGCTACACCGCGCCAGAAGCGTTGCAGCACACCTATCCCATCTCGGCGCTCTACGAGCGCACGCACGGCGAGCCGCAGGGACCGTTCGTCGTCCCCGGCACCTACGAAGTGCGGCTCACCGTCGACGGCAAGACCTACAAACAGCCGTTGACGGTTACGATGGATCCGCGGGTGAAGATCACGCAAGCCGAGCTCGAACAGCAACTCCAGTTCGAGCAGCAGATCGACAGCTTGATCACCAACACCTTCAATCTGCACGAGCAGGCAGCAAAATTCCTCAGCGGGGTCTCCGAACGGCAAGCGGCCCTGAAGAATAACGACCAGGCCAAGGCCACACTCGACGCGATGAACGAACTGCAAGGCAAAGTGCAAAAGCTGCAAGGTGAGATCCAGCGCGGCTTTGGTGGTTTCGGTAAACCCAAGCCGACCTTCACCCTGCTGAATGGCGAGTTCTCTGGCCTGTCGGAGACCGCCGGCCAGGCTGACCAAGCGCCGACGGACGCGATGCATATCGCCTATCACGATTACTGCCAGGACCTGACCAAGGTCACGCAGCAGTGGTCAGAGCTGATGAAGCTGGATCTGCCGACCGTCAACACGCAGCTCACGCAGCAGAAACTACAGCCGCTAACACCCGTAATGGAAACGGTGAGCGTTCCTGCATGTCAATGAGTGTTCGTCGTCAGCACTTAGCGCTTAGCACTTAGCGATCAGCATTCAGCGCTCCGTCAGGACGGGTTCTCCCACGAGTTGTCATCCTGAGCGCAGTGCCCGCTCGGGGTTTCTGACTCGCTGATTTTGCCAGTCAGGCGGCACGGAGTCGAAGGACCGCCACCCGTAACGCATGTTTCGCGACGACAAAGCTGGGAGATGATAGGGGAGCCTTCGACTGCGCGTCCGCCGAACGTCCCGCCCTAGGCCGAAAAATGGCCTGGAACGGAGCACCCAAGCAAAGCCGCGGACTCTGCGCTCAGGATGACAGATTAGCAATTAGCTCTGATGACAATCAGCACAACCGGCCACTGACAATTGACAACTGTTTCACCGGTTGTACACCGGCAGCGGCCCGCGCAGGTTGCGCCAGACTTCGTCGCAGGCCTCGACGACCTTGTCGCTCAGCGCTCCGTCGTCGATTGTCGCCAGGTTCTCGTTCAACTGCTCCATGCGCGATGCGCCGAGAATAATGCAGTCGCATGAGGTGTGATGCAGCTCCCAGTTCAGCGCTAAGGAAACGAGCGATCGTCCTGCGTTCTTCGCGATCTTCCGCAGTTCCTCGACGGACAGGAAGTACTGCTCGTGCCAGTAGCGATCCTGGTAGAGCTTGTTGTTGTCGAAGCGCGTGCCCTGCGTCACCTTCTCCTGTTTGTGCTTGCCCGTCAGCAGCCCACCAGCTAGCGGGTTGTACACGATCGTCGAGATGCCGAACTGTTTACACATGGGCAGGTATTCCTGCTCGATGCCGCGCGCCAGCAGGTTGTACATTGGCTGCGTGATGTAGGGCGCGTGCCAGCCGCGCTCCTTGGCGATCCACAGCATCTCGACGGCCTGCCATCCCGCGTAATTCGACGATGCCGGATAACGCACCTTGCCCTGTTTGATCAGCGATTCCATCGCCTCCATCGACTCGTCGATGGGCACGTTGTAATCGGGCGCGTGGAAGTAATACAGGTCGAGGTAGTCGGTGCCCATGCGCTGCAAGGTTTCGTCGATCGCGCGCAGGATGGCCTTGCGTGAAAGGCCTTGCTGATCGGCATCTTCGCCCATCTTGAAGAAAACTTTGCTGGCAATGACCAACTGCTCGCGTTTGCCCTTGATGGCGTGACCCAGCATGGTCTCGGCCACGCCCGTCTGATACATGTTGGCGGTGTCGAAGAAGTTGATTCCCGCATCGATGCAGCGATTGACGATTTGCGTCGCGCCCGCCTGATCCAACGGCTTGCCGAAAGTCATCGTGCCGAAGCAGAAGCGCGAGACTTCCAGGTCGGTGTTCTTGAGCTTGATCTTAGGAATGTTCATCTCTGGTGACACTCAAGAAAATTCTACTGCGCGGGAAGAAATAACGGGTGCCCCAGGTCTCGCGGTTTTCGAATGAGTGGGAGGAAGAACGATGAAAGTCGCGTCGTCATCCTTCCTCCCACACAACGAAACGCGCGTTGTGTGGGGCACCCGGCGGTTTATGCCCTGTTGGTCGCACCCCGCTTCTTACAACCACCCTTTGGACCTCGCGATCCTGGCGGCGTCTACGCGATTGACCGCGCCCAGTTTGCTGATCGCCTCCGACAGATAGTTGCGTACCGTACCTTCGGACAGCTTCAGTTCGTTGGCAATGTCCAGCGTCGATGTCCCTTCGCCTGCCAGGCGTAGTACCTGACGCTCTCGGTCCGTCAGGGGATCGGGTTCGTCGCTCCAGGCTTCAGCAGCAAGTTGCGGATCGATGACCCGCAAGCCTTTTTGCACCCGACGCACGGCGTCGGCCAATTGCTCGGCGGGCATGTCCTTCAGCAGATAGCCTGATGCGCCCGCCTCAAGAGCACGCCGCAGATAGCCCGCACGCGCGAACGTTGTCAGGATGATGACACGCACGGGGATGCCGCTCTGCTTCAGCTCGGCGGCGACTTCCAGCCCGCTGAGCTTGGGCATCTCGATGTCAGTAATAAAAACCTCGGGGCGCACCTGCTGTACGGTGCGTAGCGCCTCTTCGCCATCACGCGCGCGCGCAACGACTTCGATGTCGTCTTCCATCTCGAGCAATGCGGCCAGCGCGCCCAGTACCATCGCCTGATCTTCGGCAATGACCACCCGGATCTTGTCGCGCTTCGCCACGCTCATGTTTTCAGTTTCGCAGAGGAGAGGCAGCTGGCGCTACTGGGCCGCGGTTGGCGCGAGTGGCAAGTGTATGACCAGGCAGGTTCCGGCTGTGCTCTGTCGTTGCAGCGAACCGCCGATGGCTTCCAGCCGCTCGCGCATGCCGCGCAGGCCATTGCCTTCGGGCCCGTCGGCACCGCGGCCGTTGTCGGCAATCTCCAGCGTGGCGAGGTTATTTTGCCGCTGCAAGCGCACGCTGCACTGTCGCGCCTGCGCATGACGCACGACGTTGGTTACCGCCTCGCGCAGCGCCAGCGCCAGCACCGTCTCCTGCGCCGGAGTCAGCGGCAGCTCGGCACATTCCGCGTTTACGGTGATGCCGGCAGTCTCCAGCGTTTTGCGCGCCCGAATGAGTTCGGCCGCAAGACCTTCGCCGCGATAACCGCTGATGGCCTCGCGCACATCGGCAAGCGCGGCGCGCGAGGTGTGTTCTACGTCGAGAATCTCCTGCTTGGCGCGCTCCGGATCGCGATCAACCAGCTTGCGCGCCAGCTCCGCCTTCAGGGTGATCAGCGAAAGCGTGTGTCCCAGCAGATCGTGCAGGTCGCGCGCGATGCGCTCGCGTTCGGCGACCTTGGCCAGGCGTTCGACTTCCCCCTGCGCCAGCTGCAATTTCTCGTTGGCGCACTTCTTCTGCGCGAAGTAGAAATTCGCCGCGCCCGTGGTGAGCGCGAAGAACGCCATCATCAAACCGAATACCAGCGGCCGGTTCAGCAGCCAGTTCTCCGTCACCGTAATTCCAAGGATCACCGCAAGCCACAGCCACATCTTGCGCGACTGATCAATCCACGCCGTAGTCGCCGCCGCGTAGATAAAGAAGCCCATCGCACCGGAGTTCCATGGCGTACAGACGATGCCCATCACCACCATGCCGATGGTCAGCAGCACGCCCTTGCGCCCTCTGGCGCCGAAGGCGTTCAGATACATCACGATGAAGAGGGCCCCGGCAACGATCGTTCCAACCCAGACCAGCCCGCCATGATGGTTCAGTACGGGATCGAGAAAGAAGAAGACGAGATACATCAGCCAGACGATCGGTATCCAGCCATTTTCTTTTCGTCCGGGATAGATGAGATCCAGCATGATTCGCCCCTATTGTTATCTGGAAGCGGCCCGCGGCACAACCATGTACCAAATCAGTGACGAGGCCACGAGAGCCACCGCCAGCCAATCAAAGCGACCGCTGAGCGTCAGCCAAAGAAGGATGCTCATCGTGATCGCCCAAAGAATCCATTGCGCCGATGTGCTTTTCATAGAAGAACCTCCGCTTTCGCTGTTCGCTGCTGGCCAGATTGCCAATTACTGGCTGCTATGTGCCTTCGCTCTTCCCCGTCGCTTATCGCGCACCTTTTTCTGGCGAAAAGCGAACGGCGAGAGCGAATAGCGTTCTTCTATCCGTACGTCTCGCCTTCATCTCTCCGATAGCCCCATGCCGCCACGCCGAGGCAGATGATGGTGAAGCCAATCAGCGCTTCTATGTGCGACCACGGCGTTGCCGGCTCGGTGGTCATGCCGATCGTCCCCAGCGCCAACTGGGCCAGGTGATATGGGGGCAGGAATTTCGCGAAGGTCTGCAATCCGTGCGGCAGCAGGAAGAGCGGGATCCACAAGCCCGAGCAGAACGACATCGGAAGATAGATCAGATTGACCACCGAGGGCGCCGAGTTTGGCTTGGCGAAGTAGCCGATCGCCAGCCCCATCGCGCTGAACGGAATCGACCCGGCCACCAGAATGCCGAGGAGCTTCGCCGCGGTCGCAACCGGCAAACGCACGCCGCCGAAGGTGAACCCCACGGCGAGCAGCAGCAGAATAATTACGGTGCTGAACGCTACCGCCGCAAACAGTTTGGCGAAGAAATACGCGCCGATCGGCATAGGTGACGCGCGTTTCACCTGCAGCCAACCCTGTCCACGCTCGATCGCCAGGCTAACGCCGAAGCCGAACAGCGCGACGGCCATCACCCCGAAGCAGCCCATCGTGCCCAGCATGTAGACAGCGTTGTCGTTGCGCACGGCAGCGTTGTTGCGCCCCAGCACGATCCCGAACAGCACGTAAAACATCAGCGGGAACGTGACCGTCGAAATCGCATACACCGGGATGCGGACGTTCTTAGTCAACTCGTAGCGTGCCTCTTTCGCATAGACCGTGAGGGTCTGCGCCAGCGAGCGCCGCGGAGCAATATTTACGATGGGAAGAGTTGTAGCTGCCATGTCAGTTCCTCTCCTTGGAGTCGGCATTGCTTTTCTGCGTCAGCGCCAGGAACGCCTCTTCCAGTCCGGCGTTGGTGACTTCCAGGTTGGCGAGCCACGCGTCGCGCTGCAACAACTCACGGACCACCGGCTCGGCCGCGTTCACCTGCAGTTCGAAGGCGTTGCGGTCGGCCTTGACGCTCAGCACTCCGGGAATCTGTTTCACCTGTTCCAGACTGAGCTGGCTGGTGCAGCGAATCTGCTTGCCCATCGCGCGCGCCTTGATCTCCGCCGGCGTGCCCTCGGCGATGATCGCGCCCTGGTTCAGCACCAGGATGCGGTCAGCCAGTGCATCGGCTTCGTTCAGGTAGTGCGTGGTCAGCAGGACGGTCTTGCCGCGCGCGATAAGCGTGCGGATCTGCGCCCACATCAGGCGACGCGCCTCAACGTCGAGACCGACCGTTGGTTCGTCGAGGAAGAGCAGGTCAGGATTGCCGCAGACGGCCAGCGCGAACAGCACTCGTTGCTTCTGGCCACCAGAGAGCTCGCCGTACGCTCGGTCTTTGATCTCCGTCAACCCGGCGATGGTCAACACCTCGTCCAGCGGCAGCGGATTGGGGTAGTAGGAAGAGAACAGATCGATATGCTCGCGAACCTTGAGCGTCTCCGGCACTCGGCCCACTTGCAGCATGGCGCCAACGCGCGTCTGCATCTGGCCGCTGTGCGGATCGGCGCCGAACACCGAGACGCTGCCAGCGTCCGGTCGCGCCGAACCGAGTAGCAGCCGAACCAACGTGGTCTTGCCGGCGCCGTTCGGACCCAGCAGCGCCAGCAACTCGCCGGCTCGAATCTCCATATTCAGATGGTTCAGCGCGATCACGTCTCCATAGCTCTTCTTCACATCGCGAGCGCTGGCGATGGCCCTGCGCTGAGGCAACGGCATGTTGCGCGGCATTTCTGCGATTGCGGTTGACATCCTTCACTCCCCGTGTCCGGCTTCTCCCCGGCACGCTAACAATCATCGGTCAACCGTGTCGGCCGAAGTAGTGCGGATTGTCAGAGGAGGCGGGTGACAAATGTCATGAGCAAGGAAGCACACTTGGAGCAGGTGTTCGTGGCACAACAGCCGCATCGGCTTTTCTTAACGAAGTGTGAACGGCCCCTTCTCAAATAAACTCGGCCGCGCTTTGAGCGCGGCCGGAGGGAAGAATCTCAGCCGGAGCAGGAGGTCTCTCCGAGCTGGCAGATCTAGGTCAGGAAGAATTCGCGGGTGATCTTGGTCCACTGCTCGTCGGGCATCGTGCTCGCCAGGTCGTCGATCGCCACTCCGCCGTCCTGCGCCAGGGCTCCGAGGGCGTTCGGCACAACTCGCTGCAGCCTCATCGAGGACTCTTCGGTCCACCACCGGGCCAGTGCGCCGCCCAACAGGTTGCGGAAGTTCGTCTTGGAGTCGGGCGACTGAACCGTCACCATCCAGCCATCACCGTAGGGGTCTTTCGTCGCCAGCCCGGGATCGTTCGCCAACGCTTCGTTGATGTCGGCCACGCTGCCTTCGATCGGCGAAACCATGTCCACCTTTACGCCGTTGCGGACCATGCTCCATACCTTCTGTCCCTGGCGAATCCACTGGCCACGTTGCGGCAGGGTCACATGCTCGATCTTGCCTACCAGCTTGGAAGCGAAGTCGTCGATGCCGATGCGAACCAGATTCGGACTCTCGCTCAGCGCCCAGGTGTGTCCGGGGTGATAGCGCAGGTTGTCAGGAACCTCGAATCCGCCGACCAGGCTGGGCCTTAGCCGAGCATTCGCGGGAGCTTGCTTGCTCATTGCCGGCGCAACTTGTACCACCGGGTGCTTGGCTTTAGCGTAGAAGAAGTCGATCGTCAGAAAGATTGCGAACATCATGAGAACGAGTAGTACGGTCATGGCCTGCCTCCTGTTTTCCTGATCCTTTTGCGCTTTTCCATCTCGCGCTTACGCCTTTACTTAAGGCATGCGGCGTACCAAGCTCGGTTCGTTCGACAACCGTTGTTGTTTGCGTCCGTAACTGCTGCTCACGCTGCGGCTTACAAGGGCATGTTGTGAAACGCATCTATCGAAGGCGTTGCGTTCCGCTACATGCAGTTTGTGAAACTCAACAGAAAAATGGGGTGGAAACGGAAAGGTGGCCGGGGAACCCTCACAGCTCACAACAGATTCAGAAACTTACACCGATTCCCAGCTATGCTGAAGGCATTGTTGCAATTCACATCGGCAGTGATGCGGTTTGCTACAAACGGCGGCGCGGTGACAGGCCCTTCAACAGCCCAACAGCAAAATATATTTACTGCAAATCGATTCGAACGGCCTCAATCGACCTCACCGCAACGCTCTCCGGCACAACCGAGAGCCAGTCGAACCGAAAACGTAGCGCAAATGTCATCGCTCGTGGGTGTCACCTGCAAGGGTTTCATTGAGCGCCCACGCCTTTCACGACAACCCCGAGCTTCACCGTGCTCCCGTCCGCCGCCGGGATCCCAACACTCAAGATCACGTTGCCATTGTCTTGCTTGGTCACGTTGCCGGGCTCGCCGGCGCTTTCCAGCGCGATCACCGCCGGATGGCCGGTGCTGGTACTCTTCGCGCTCACGGCGACCAGCTTGCGATAGACGTAGGATTGCTCAGGCCGCGAGTCATCACTGGCGGGGCTGGCCAACAGGAAGTCGGGGTTGGGCGCGACGCCCATGTGATTGCCGTCCTGCGGCAGCAACTGATACCGAAGGGTGTAGACGCCGGCCGGCAGGCTCTGCCCGCGATAATCGGAGAAGCCTTGCGGAAAGCGGACTATGCCGACGAATTCGGCATTCGTCAGCTCAGGGTAAAGCGCGCCGGGCACGTCTTTCTTCTCGGACTTGAGCTGGCGGGCCAACCAGAATTCGGCGGTCCAGCCATCGTCAAGCGTGACGCGGTAGCCCTTGGCGTCGACTGCCTGATGCAATGCGTCGGAGACGCCGGTCGCGGGCGGCGGGCCGATGCGTTCGACCTTGGAAGCGGCCAGTGTACTGGCGACCACTCCCAGGATGAGGGCGCAGAGGAGAAGGCAGCGAGAAACCATTGGTAACTCCCGCAGCCGAAGGTAAATCGGAACCGCCGCGTGGGCAAGGTCGGCGGTCACAACCGGCGGTCAACTCGCCCAAAATAATGGGGCTCGGCGCGACGGTTATCTCGTAACGGTGATGCAAATCGCGCATCTCGGTCGATGGCCATACGGCTTGGAATGGATTATCTTTCTATCCATGCTCCAACCCAAACGCTGTGCGGTTTGCGAGTCGGAGGAGCTATCGGCCTATCCTCTGGATATGCCGGACCAGTTGGACAAATGGCACTTCCTGCTCGCTGACAAAGTAGTGTACTGCTGCAGTAACGGGCATCGATTCGTGATTCTGCCAGACGAGAGCAAGCGGGGTAAAACCCTTCTTTAGCAACCGCGTTCACGGATCGCGCGAAAAGCCGGGCCATCACAGAAAGCAAGAAATTCGCGCCTAACCCCTTTCGCCGCCTTACATGGCGGCTCTTTTTTTTGCATGCCACCCGGCGGCAGCGGCTGCCAGACCCGAGCCGTCCGCTACTTTCCCTGATTTACAATCATCTATTCGGTTGTAGCCCTTATTCCAATTAGATCGCCCGGGCAGACGCAAACGCCTCTGCCGGGGCAGTCGCGCGGGTTGCCGCGAGTCTTTGCCGGCGCCCGACTTCATATCCAAAGACTGGAGCACGCACTTGCCAGAGACGATTTACGACGTAGCCATCATCGGCAGCGGACCTGCCGGATACACCGCCGCCATTCGCGCCGGCCAGCTCGGCCTGAAAACCGCCCTCATCGAAAAAGACGCTGTTCTTGGCGGCACCTGCCTGCACGTCGGCTGTATTCCGACCAAGGCGCTGCTGTTCAACGCCGAAGTTTTCGACCACGTAAAGGAAGGCGCGGAACTCGGCCTGGAGAACACCGCCGGCGTCACCCTGAACTGGGGCAATATTCAGAAGCGCAAGCAGGGCATCATCGACAAGCACGCCAAAGGCCTGCAGTTCCTCATGCGCAAGAACAAGGTCGACGTCGTTCGCGGCTATGGCAAGCTGACCGGCCCGGCCAGCGGCGGCGTTCACACCGTTGCTCTCGAAGGCGGCGAGCAGAAGTCGATCAAAGCCAAGAACGTGATTCTCTCGTCCGGCTCTGTCGCGCGCATGCTGCCGGGCATGGCGGCCGACGAGCAGATCCTCACCAACATTGAAGTCCTGAGCCTGAAAGACATCCCGAAATCGCTGATCGTGATCGGCTCGGGCGCTGTAGGCGTCGAGTTCGCCAGCATCTATAAGTCGTTCGGCACCGACGTCACCATCCTGGAAATGCTGCCGCGCTACGTGCCGGTCGAAGATGAAGAGGTCTCGAAGGAACTGGCGCGCGTCTATCGCAAACGCGGTATCAACGGATTCGTCAGCGCCAGAGTCGAGAAGGTCGAGAAGACCAAAGCCGGGGTGGCCGTTACCTTCACCGTCGACGGCAAGCAGCAAACTATTGAGGCCGAAAAGGTTCTGATCGCCATCGGCCGCGCGCCACGCACCGAGAACGTCGGCATCGAGAAGACGAAGATCAAGGTCGAGCGTGGCTACGTGGAAGTCGACGGCTACATGCGCACTGCCGAGCCGGGCATCTACGCCATCGGCGACATCGTGGCCGGCTATCCGCAGCTGGCGCACTCGGGCGCGATGGCAGGCATCGTCGCCGTGACGCACATCGCCGGCAAGCCGGTGAAGAAAATTAACAAACTCCGCATTCCAGGAGCGACTTACTGCCATCCCGAGATTGGCAGCGTTGGCCTGACCGAAGCCAAGGCGAAGGAAGCCGGCTACGAAGTGAAGATCGGCAAATTCCCTTTCACCGCCAACTCGCGCGCCAGCATTGTGGGAGCGCATGAGGGCTTCATCAAGATCGTCAGCGACGCCAAGTACGGCGAGATCCTGGGGGTCCACATCATCGGCCCGAACGCGACCGAGATGATCGCCGAAGCCGTGGTGGCTCTGGAAATGGAGTGCACAGCCGAAGAGTTGGCCAACATCATCCATGCCCATCCTACGTTGTCGGAGGCAATGCTCGACGCAGCCAACGCGGTGTTCGGCATGCCGATTAATACGTAGGGATCAGGGCTAGTGGCTAGTATTGGACCGCGGAGGGCGTGGCTTCGGCTGCGCCCTTTCCATTTGATTTGTCATGCTGAGCGAAGCGTCCGCCGGAATTTTCGAATGCGGGTGCCCCGTTCCAGGCCATCTTTCGGCCTAGGGCGGGCGGGATGGCTCGGCGGACGCGCAGTCGAAGGACCGCTATACGAACGAGGACCATGGCGCTGTAGCGGCCCCTCGGCTGCGCTTTGCTTCGCTCGGGATGACACTAGCGGGTGATGCCACCTTCAGAAACACTCCATTTACAATCACTCCGTGTACTCGCTCTACAGCCTCCTGTTCTTCCTGGTGCTGATCCTCAGCACTCCGTGGTGGCTGGTCCAGATGTTGCGTCACGGCAAGTACCGCACCGGCTGGGGCGAGCGACTCGGCAAAGTTCCCGACCGCCTCTTCAATAAAGTTTCCGAGCACACTATCTGGATTCACGCCGTCTCGGTTGGCGAAGTGTTAGCCATCTCACGCGTGGTCGACGAACTGAAAGCGCGGCTTCCCGGGTGGCGCATCGTCGTCTCCACTACCACCGATACCGGCCAGAAACTCGCGCGCCATCGCTTCGGCGACAACGACGTTTTCTACCTCCCGCTCGACATGCCCATGTGGGTGCGCGCCTACTTGCAGGCCCTGCGACCCAAGCTGCTTGTCTTGGCCGAAAGCGAGTTCTGGCCGAACCTGCTGCACATCGCCCACACCTCGGGGGTCGCTGTCGCAGTGGTCAACGCACGGGTATCCGATCGTTCACTCCCCGGTTACCTTCGTTTTCGTGGACTCCTACAACGTGTGATGCAGAATATTGATGTGCTCCTGGCGCAAAGTGAGGAAGACGCAAAGCGACTGGTCCAGATCGGTGCGGCGGCCGACCGTGTGCGCGTCAGCGGCAATTTGAAGTTTGAAGTGAAGCCGCACGCCAGACCTGCGATCGTCGACACATTTCTCAGCGCGCTGGAACGCGAAGACATTGGCCCTATCGTCGTGGCCGGCAGCACGCTGGAAGGCGAAGAGATGCTGCTGCTGGAGACGTTCCGGCACGTCGCAGCAAAGTATCCCGGCGCGCTGCTCGTCCTGGCGGCTCGTCATCCCGAGCGCTTCGCCGCAGTCGCTTCTCTGCTCGCAGCATCGGGCTTGCGCTGGCAGCTTCGCTCGGAATGGGACGGCCAGCGAGCTATCGCCGGCGGCGTCTTCCTGCTCGACACCATCGGAGAGTTGGCTAGTCTCTACGAGTTCGCCGACATCGCCTTCGTCGGCGGCAGCCTGGTTCCGCGCGGTGGACACAACGTGCTGGAGGCGGCGCAGTTCGGCAACGCCATCCTCGTGGGGCCGAGCACGGAGAACTTCCGCGACATCATCGATGTTTTCCGAAAAGCCGACGCGCTGCGCGTAGTCACGCCGCAGTCGCTCACGCCGACCGTATTACAACTTTTGGAGAACCACGACGAGCGTGCTGCGCTTGGCCAGCGAGCGGCTGAGGTCATGCGATTGCAGCAGGGCGCCACGCAGAAAACGGTCGACGCGCTACTTGGACTACTGGCTACGCGGATCCCCGACCTTGTTTCGGAGCGTCGTGCATGAATCCGTTCGCGTCCATCTACGGGACTGCCACTCGCGCCCGCAATCGCTTCTATGATCACGGATTCCTCTCCGCCCACCGCCTGCACGGGCCCGTCATCAGCGTCGGAAACATCGCCGCCGGAGGCTCCGGCAAAACGCCGTTCGTCATTGCGCTGGGCGAGATGCTGAAGCGCCGCGGCGTAAGCTTCGATGTTCTCTCTCGCGGCTACGGCCGCAAGACCAAAGGTGTGGCGCTGGTTCATCCCGACGGCGACGCGCGAGAGTTCGGCGATGAGCCGCTACTGATCGCGCGCCGGCTGGAGGTTTCCGTCGTGGTCGGTGAGGATCGCTACGCCGCCGGACGTTTTGCAGAAGAAAACTTCGGCCCGCGCCTGCACCTCCTCGACGACGGCTTCCAGCATCGGGGACTGGCACGCGACTTCGACATCGTGCTGGTGAATCCAAGCGACATAACCGGCAAGCTGATTCCGGCCGGCCGCATGCGGGAGCCGCTAACGGCGCTGGCACGCGCCGACGCCATCGTGCTCACCAACGACGCGTCCGCCGAAGGTCTGCCGCTCACCCATCAGAAGATTTGGCGTGTTCAGCGCGATATCCTCGCCCCGCAGATCGAAGAACGATGTCTGGCTTTCTGCGGCATCGCGCGTCCGGGAGCGTTCTTCGCGCAATTACGTGCGTCGGGCATCGAGGTCGCGGCCACACGTACCTTCGGCGATCACCACTCGTACTCGAAGTCTGACGTGCGCTCCCTGTTGAAGGCGCGTCAGAAAGCCGGAGCCGCCTGCTTTGTTACCACAGAGAAAGATGCCATCAACCTGGAGGCGTTCTGGGCGGAGCTGGAGCCCATCCACGTCGCCCCGGTCTACATGCAGATCGAGGACGCCAATGCCGTCGCCAAGACGCTGTGGGCAGCGGTGGCAGCGCGAAATTCGCGTCCTGCATGAGAGAATCTAAGATTGGGCTTTGACTGGCGTGCTGGGGCAATGCCGTGCACATCGCGTCGCGGCGGCGGTTGTGTCAGGGCACGACTTCAGTCGTGCCGTTAGATCGCCGGAATTGAGCCGGGCTTTAGCCCCTGCCTCAGCGGCTAAAGCCGCGCTGTTTTTCGCGACCATTGGCACGACTAAAGTCGTGCCCTGACACAAAGCTGCGACGAATCTGTCAGAAGATCATTTGCAAAGCATCTCGCACTCGAAATGACGAACAAGCATCCTAAAGACGCCGAGCGCTGGAAGAAAATTGTGCGCTCCTTCAACGAAGTTTCCGTCACCGTCATGGCCGATCTGGTTGCCGACGAGTTCATCTTCGGCGAGATCGCCCGCGTTTCGCGCGAAGCGCCGGTACTGATCCTGAAACATCGCGAGCGTACGGTCGTTCCCGGAGGCGGCGCCAATGCCGTCATGAATCTGGCCTCGCTGGGCGTCAACGTCCTGCCCGTTGGCGTGGTCGGCGACGACGAACCCGGCACCCTGCTGCTGGACTGTTTCCGCGAGAAGAAGATTTCCACCGGTGGCATCGAGCGGCTGAAGCATCATCCGACGACGACCAAGACGCGCATCCTCGCCGGCATGTCGCACACCAGCCGCCAGCAGGTAGTGCGGGTCGATCGCGAGCCCGAGCCGCTGGGCGAACTGCATCCTGTACTGCTCAACCTCATCAATGCTGCGCGCGAATATGCCACGGCGTCGGATGGCATGCTGGTCTCCGATTACGGCTACGGCGCGGCGACACCTCGGCTGCTGACCTTCGTAAAGTCGAATGGCTGCCTGGAGAACAAGCCCATCACCGTCGACTCTCGCTATCGCATTCTTGACTACGAAGGTGCAACTGCCGCCACACCGAACGAGCCCGAGGTGGAAGAGGCGCTGAGCACGAAAATCGGCCACGATAACGACAAGCTGTTCGCTGCCGGCGCGCGCCTGCTGAAGGAGTTGGCGCTGCAATCGCTGGTCATCACTCGCGGGCGCGACGGCATGGTGGCCTTCGAAGATGGATCCAAGCCCGCGGTGATCCCAATCTACGGCTCGGATCAGGTAGTGGACGTGACCGGCGCAGGCGACACCGTGATTGCGACTTTCACCGCGGCGCTAGCCGCAGGCGCCGATACTATCGATGCAGCGCGGCTGGCCAACTTCGCCGGCGGTATCGTGGTGATGAAACGCGGCACAGCAACCGTCAGCAACAAGGAATTACTGGCGGCCATCGATCAATACACGGCGGCAACTTCAGCGTGAGCGAACACAGCCACAAAATTCTCTCGCGCACTCAACTGCGCGAGCGCGTCGACGAATGGCGGGGCAGCGGCGAGCCGGTGATCCTCACCAACGGCTGCTTCGATCTGCTGCACGTCGGCCACGTGCGCTATCTGCGGGGCGCCAAGGCGCTCGGCGGAAAACTCGTGGTCGCCATCAACTCCGACGAAAGCGTGCGCAAGCTGAAGGGCGAAGGACGTCCGGCCATGCCGCAGAATGAACGAGCGGAAATTCTCGCCTCTTTGGCCGACGTCGACGCGGTCGTCGTCTTTGACGAGCCTGATGTGCGCGCGCTGATCCGCGAGATTCGGCCCGACGTGCAGGCCAAAGGCACTGACTACACCCGCGAGAACGTTCCGGAGCGCGACGAAGTGCTGGGCTACGGCGGACGAGTGGAAATCGTCGGTGATGCCAAGGATCATTCGACCACCGATCTGCTCAAGCAATTGAAGCCTCGCAGTGGAGGGAACCGCTGAACGTGAGCGCTCCCCAACCTCCACAAAATCAAAATGCGGCGCACACTAAGCCCGCCGTTCCGATTGCCGGACGCATGCTCGTCGTGCGGCTCAGCGCCATGGGCGACATCATCCACGCGTTGCCGGCGATCACCGCGCTGCGAGCGGCGAATCCTGATCTCGAAATCGGTTGGCTGGTAGAAGAGCGCTGGGCCGAGCTACTGTGCGCGAGCGGTGCGGATCGCCTGGCCGCGCGCTCCGCGGCAAAGCCGCTGGTCGACCATGTTCACTTCGCCAACTTCAAAGCCTGGCGCAAGGCGTTGCTCTCGGGCGAGAGCTGGCGCGAGATGAAACAGTTGCGTGCCGAAGTGCTGCAGATGAGGTACGACCTCTCACTCGACTTGCAAGGTGCGGTCCGTTCCGCGTTGGCGGCTCAAGCCAGCGGAGCTACAACCCGCGTCGGCTCGTCCCAGCCGCGCGAAGGACCGGCGACGATGTTCTTCACCCGCCAGGTCGATCCCAAAGGCACGCACGTGGTCGAGCAGGCGCTGACGCTTGCTTCCGACATCGCCGGTCAGCCGTTGAGCTATGTGGATCCGCTCTTGCCCATCGATGCCGCCGCGGAAGCCTGGGCCGACCGCACGTTGAGCCAGTTCGCCACGCCCCACTTTGCCATCGTGAATCCCGGTGCCGGCTGGGGGGCGAAGTGCTGGCCGGCGGAACGCTTCGGCGAGGTCGCTATCGCCCTGCGCGAGCGCGGACTGACCGTCATCATCAACTATGGTCCCGGGGAAGAAACTCTGGCGCATGCTGTTCATCAAGCGAGCCACGGCTCCGCCTTACCGGTGAAATGTTCTGTGGGTGAATTGATTGCGCTCACACGTCGCGCGACGCTCTTCATCGGCGGCGACACCGGTCCCATGCATCTCGCGGCAGCATTGCGGGTTCCTGTGGTCGCGCTCTTCGGACCTACGCGTCCCGAGCGCAACGGCCCTTACGCGACCAGGAGCATCGTGCTGCGCAGCCCCGAGAGCATCGATAACAGCTCTCACGTCGATCGTCCCGACGAAGGTCTGCTCTCGATTCAGCCACACGCAGTCATCAGCGCCATCGACCAGATGATCGGAGGCCAGGTTGCCTGACGCGCCATCCCAGCAGCCCTGGACGTGGAGCCGCATCGCACGTCGCATTCGCGTGCCGCTGGGATTCGTTTTCGCGGCGTTCTATCTCTGGCGAGCCCGTCCCACGTGGCTCAGCATCGGCGTCGGCGTAATCATCGCTTGCATCGGCCTTATCGTTCGTGCGCTCGCTGCCGGCCATGTGAAGAAAGATCGCGAGCTGGTAACAACTGGCCCGTACGCGTATGTGCGCAACCCACTCTATCTCGGCTCGATCCTTCTCGGCATCGGCTTCGCCGTCGCCGCGCGCGATCTCTGGATCGGCGTTTTCCTCATCGTCTATTTCGTGCTCATCTACGTTCCCGTCATTCGCGGCGAGCAGAATTATCTGCGCAGCGTTTTTCCGGGATACAGCGACTACACGCATCGCGTGCCCAGTCTTATGCCGCGCACACTGTGGTTCGCAGGTGTGACCGATGGCTTCTCGCGTGAGTTATACTTCCGACATCGCGAGTACAATTCCCTGCTCGGCGCCGCAGCCATAGTCGCGGTGTTGATTGCGAAAATCCTCTTGCTAGGGCAACGGTGACGATCTCGACCGCGCGCACTTACATTGTTCTCGCATTGCTGATGGCCTGCGCAGCATTCCTCGCCATCGGCCAGCAACCGCAGCCGGCGCACACTCCAGCGCCGCCGCAGACCGAAGCCAAGATTGGCTCGGCCGCGCACATCCAGCCGCTGCGCCCCGGCTTCCAGTTCCCCTATGGCGAGACTCTGAATTACCAGGGCGAGTGGCGATTTTTCACTGCCGGCGTAGCCACATTTAAGTTCGAACACGTCGGCTCGCAAATCCACATCAGCGCTACCGCCGACTCCACCGGCGTGGTCGCGCTGCTCTATCGCGTGGCCGATCGATTCGATTCGTATGTTGACGCCAAGAGTTTCTGTTCGCAGAAGCTGATCAAGCACACCGAAGAGGGCTCGCATCGCCGCGACACGGTGATCACCTACGAGTACAACCGCGGCAAGTCCGTGCTCGACGAAAAAAATCTCAAGACCAATCAGCAGAAGCGCGTCGAGAACGACATTCCCGGCTGCGTCACCGATGTAGTTTCCGGCATGGCCTATGTGGCCAGCCTGCCGTTGACAGTCGGTGCGACCTACGTTTTCCCGCTGAATGACGGCGGCACAACGGTGAATGTGCAGGCCAACGTCGAAGGCAAAGAGCAGATCAAAACGCCCGCGGGAACATTTCAGACCATACGCCTGGGTTCAGAGGGTAACTCGGGCGTGCTGAAAAATCGCGGTCGCATGTGGATCTGGTACACCGACGACGAACATCATGTGCCGGTGCAGATGCGGGCGAAACTCCCCTTTGGCACGCTGACGATGTATCTCACCAGCGTCAGCAAGTAGCGCGTTACTGGACGCGGAAGCGCTCGGCGATCACGCGCTGCAGTCGCGGCCGGTAGAGCAGGTCGTAGGCCAGCTCCTTGTCGGGAAACATTGCCAGCGCGGCGCGCTTGGCGTTGGCGGCCAGTTCCGCGGCTTCTTCCACGGTCAGCTCCGGATCCTGGCTGATCACCGATATCACCATGTTCATCATGATCTGGAGCCGGCGCAGTTTGCGGCGCTCGTCTTCCTGCTCCTGTTGAAGGTTGTTGGCGGGTTGCGATCCACTGACTTCACTGCGTTCCGGTAGCCCCATGTGATCCCCTCTGAGAAGACCAGTCCGCCGGACGGCGTTCTGATCAATTTCCGCTACAATTTGATGTTCGCCGTTCCCCCACCGTTGCGTAGAGCGTCGTGGGCGGCATCATACACCCAAACGGCGAAATTGCAGCCGCCGACGAATCAACTTACAAACGGCGATCATGCCGTCATTTGCATCGAACCCTTTGGAGGAACCATGGCAGATACGACAGAGAGTCACGAGGAACTGGTCAAGGTTTTCGATACCGACGAAGAGTCCGAGGCGATGGTCGTTCGCGGGCTGCTGGAAACCGCCGGCATCGAAGCCATCATTCAAAATCGCGAAGCCCCGCAGGATATTCTTCCCGGGGTGGGCGGAGTCGTCATCCTGGTGCGCCCCGACCAGGCCGAGGAAGCCGTTGAGACCATCGAAGCCTATCGCAGCAGTCCCACGACCGACGCCGACGAAGCGGTCAGCGAGGAACAGGTCTAGCCGTCACAGTTTTGCCGTCCAGAAAAAATGAAACAGCTCCGGCCAGGTCGGTGCGGTAGGTCTCCACGTGCGCCTCTGCGTAGCGCCGCATCACCTCCGGCCGGGGATGTTTGAACGAGTTGTACCGTCCCGCCGAAACCACCGCAAATCGCGGCTGCACGGCTTCCAGAAACTCCGGCGAACTTGAAGTCAGGCTGCCGTGATGGCCGACCTTCAACAGATCGGCGCGCGGACTCTCTTCGATCAGAAACTTTTCGATGCGATGGTGTGCGTCGCCCACAAGCAGCGCCGACGTCTCGCCATATTGCATATGCAGGACCAGCGATTCGTCGTCTTGATCCCGCGTAGAAGGCGGCCAATCCCGCTGAGGATTCAGGACGCGAATGTGCAGCCCGCCGAAATCGAACGACTCGCCGGCATGGTGCGGTTCGAATTGCACATGGAACGCATGTGCGGTTTGTTCCAGATCCTGAAAACCGCGGTCGGGCGACTCCACACCGTACCAGAATTCTCGCGGCTGGAAGTTGGCAATGACGCTGGGCATGCCGCCCATGTGATCGCTGTGCGCGTGCGAGAGCACGATGACGTCGATCCGGCGAATTCCGCGCGACCACAGGTATGGCGAGACCACTTCTTCGCCAACATCGAAGTCGGAGTGCGATGCGCCCGGCATACCTCCCGCGTCGAGCAGAAGCGTCTTACCTTCGGGCGTGATCAGCAGCAGCGAATCGCCCTGGCCGACATCGATGGCCGTGACCTCGAAGACCCCGGGAGTAATTCGCGGCTTGGGCGGGAAGAGGACGATCCACGCCGCTGAAGCCAGCAACCCGGCAATTCCGGCGATTGCGAACCAGCGCCGTCTCGAAAACAGCAGTGCGAGCGCGATCGTTGAGGCAGCGAAGATCGCAACGCCGACTGTTGGCGTGGGCACGCGCACATCGGCAATGCGATAGTGCCCGATGAATCGCACCGTGCCAGTCAGCAGCGCCAGCGAGTAGCCGGCAATCTTCGCCGGTAGAAATGCCAGCCATCGTCCAAAATACGAAAGCGTGACCGCGAGCACGGCGCTCGGCAACAGCACCGACGCAATCGGGATCATCAAGGCGTTGGCCGGCAGTGCCATCGTTGTGGCGCGATGGAAGTACCAGGACATCGGCAACGCCAGCGCCAGGTTGATGATGACCGACACGAAGAGTAACTCGGATGCACTGAACAGAATTCGAGTAACTCCGACCAGGAGAACATTGGCACACCGGTCGCCGACTACATTACTCAGCGCCTTGCGCAAGATGCGCATTTCCACACGGAATTGCGCGGCCCGCGTCGGCTGCGAGTAGTCCCACTCGGGCGAATCCAGATTACGCAGGCCGGTCTGAAGCGGATAAATCGTCCTCCGCAGCACCGGCACGGCGATCCCCGCGACGGCAAGCACCGACAGGAACGTCAGTTGGAAGCTGGCTTCGAACAGCGTGCGCGGGTTTACCAACAGAATGCCGAGCGCCGCGATGCCAAGCGCGTTCAGGCCCGCGCGATCGCGATACAACAATCGCGTCAGCAGGTAGATGTTCAGCGTGATGGTTGCGCGCACGATGGGCGCGCCGAGATCGGCGACAAAGGCGTAGCCCCACGAGAGCAGAATCGTCAGCACCGTCGCCCAGGTTTCGCCGAAGGGCAAACTGCGCAAGAGCCAGAACACTGCGAACGCCAGGATGCCGACGTTGATCCCGGAGACGACCAGGATGTGGTACGTCCCGGTGCGCTGGAAGTCGGATTTGATCTCGCGTCCGAAGAACGCGCGCCCGCCGATGAGCGCGGCCTGCATTAGGGCGCCGCTCTCGCCCGGCCAGAGCCGCTCGATGTGCTGCAACGCGCTGCGTCGCGCCCGGCTTCGCCAGTAACCGAAGCGGCCGCCGGCAAATCCCGGCAGAATCTCAACGCTCGTCGCGTGCGCCGAGCCGGTCAGTCGTATCCCCTGCGAGGCAAGATATCCGGCAAGGTCCATCGCTCCTGGATTGCGGTAGTTGCGCGGAGCGCGCAGTTTCGCCGTGAAGTGCAAGCGTTCGCCGTAAGCGTAGACATGCAGCGGCGACTCGCCACCGTTCGCCTGCGCGTCTTCTTCTTCAATGCGCTTGCTGTAGATCGTCAGCCTGATTCCGATGGCCTCGCGCAGCACCTGATCGCCCAGGCGCAGTTCGTTGCTTTCGACATCGACCGACTCCTGCTTGCCACCGTACGGGCTGTCGCGGATCAATCCTTCGCGAATGACATGCGCGGTGACGTCAACCGCGTTCTCACCGGTTGCGAATGGTTGCAGGTCCTCTACGACCGCCGGCTGAGCAGCGTCGCGGGCCTGAAGATAGAAGCCGCCGAGGGGGACGACAGCCAGCAATCCAAGAAAGACCGCCAGTTGCGGTGAACGGCGCAGCGACCAGAAAGCCGCGACGCAAGCCAGACAGAATCCCGCCAGCCAAATCAGAGGAGAGCGCCACAGAAAATTCGCGGCAAGAATTCCCAACGAGAGCGCGAGAGCCGCGAGGAAGACGGGCTCCTGTCCGCCGCAGTACGGCGGTGCGGGCGGACGTGCTTGCGATAGTGACAACGTTTCGGACACGGCAGCGCCAATGTCCTACTCAGGAACCGGGAGACTACAAGCGATCGAGGTCTTCGGCGCCGATGCCGACGGCCCACGGCAACAGCTCGTACTGCGCCATGCCGAAATGCACGTAGGGATCGTTGTCGCGAATGCTGTCGAGCGTCGCCTGCACTTCGTCGTCGGGCACGCGCAGCAGCAGCATGCCGCCGTTGCGAGGAGACATCGGCCCCGACGCAATCATCAGGCCTTCCTGCTTCAAGCCTTGCAGGTAGGCACGGTGCGCCTCGGTGTGCCTGGTGACTTCTTCCAGCGGCTTGCGATAACGAATGATGGCGATGGCGTACATCACGTCCTCCGGCGAGGGTCGTCGAGTCAGCGCGCCAGGTGCAACACCGTTTCCATGTGATACGTCTGCGGAAACATGTCGACCAGATGCGCCTGCTCGACCCGAAAACCCGATTCTAGCAGCACGCGCACGTCGCGCGAGAGCGTTGCCGGATCACATGAGACGTACGTCACATGCGAGGCGGACATGCGACACAAGGCCTTGGCAGACCTCTCGCCCAGTCCGGCGCGCGGCGGATCGAGCACGACCAGATCGGCGGCCACCTTGGCGGCGCGCTCCGCGAGAAACGCTTCCGTCGTAGAACGGATGCACTTCACGTTGTGCGTCACGTTATGCTTCAGGTCAGCGAACGAGTGCGGCGAGGCTTCGACAGCGACGACTTCATCGAAGTTGCGCGCTAGCTGCTTGGTGAAAAGCCCAGCTCCCGCGTATAGATCGAGAGCAGCGCGGCCAGTGCGCTTGCCAACGACAACTTCGACAAGTTTGTCGATGAGGAAACGGTTGGTCTGGAAGAATGAGCCTCCGCTGACACGATAGTCTTCGCCGCCGGCGCGATAGACAAGCGACTCGGCGCCGATAGTCTCTGAATCTTCTCCGTGAATCGCCGTAAGTGGCGCGCGCTGGCGCGATTCATCTTCAACCGGTGAAGTCACGAAGATGGACACGCCGGCAAGTTCAGGAATCAGCTCGCGCAGATGCGCAGCAAACTTTGCTAGGACCGCCGACGATGCGGGAGTCGGCGAGCTTTGGGTGGCGGCCGAAGGTTGAGAGCTCACAGTCTTCTTATTCACATGGGGCTGCCGAGAGCTAACCTCCTTCTTGCTGGCAACTGGCGGCTTATTGCTGGCGGCTGCCTCGTCCTTCACATACAGCTCAATCATCAGCTTCGCGTCATCGTGATTCACGAAAAATTGCAGCCCGTGTAGCGCTTCCGGCACAACCGCCCGCCGACGGCCCAGCGTCCAAATCGCCGCGATGGCGCGATTGATGAGCGGTGAACTGATGGGGCAACTCTCTACCGGCAGCAGGGCGTGCGATCCGTAGCGGAAATAGCCCAACGCGAACTCCGGCTGGTGCTTCACGTGCATGCGCGTGCGATTACGATAAGCCCAAGGTTCCGCGGAGTGGACGATGACGTCATCTTTCAGTTCGAACTTGGCGGTGCGGCGCAGGGTCTCGCGCAAGATCTCGGTTTTGTAGCGGAGTTGCGCAGCGTAATCGATGTGCTGGTAGTGACAGCCGCCGCAGTTGGTGAAGTAAGGGCAGCCGGGCTCGACGCGTTCAGCCGATGGTGTGAGTACGCGCTCGACGCGCGCACGAGCGAATCCTGGTTTGGCTTCGACGACTGTTGCCTCGACCTCTTCGCCCGGAAGAACAAAGGGGATGAAGACGGTTTTGCCGCGGCCATGCTCATCAGCGGGTAGACGCGTGAGGCCGTCGCCGCCGTAAATCAGTTTTTCAATTTGAAGTTGCAAGCTGCTCCTAAGACCTACCGCGGGCTTACGCCCACGGCTAACCCAGATTTACCCCGCTTCGCGGCTCATTGCTACATGTAGAACAAACTCAGTCGCGGCACGCGAAACTTTTCCAGCAGCCGCTTGTGGATGTACTGCTTCTGCAGTTGCTCGGTCTGCGGCGCGCTCATCTTTCGCCGGTACGGCGCCAGATCGCGGTCAGCGTCGGCGCGCACCTGATACACCGCTTCATCCGGCGTTGCCGCCAGCAGCGCGGCAAACAACTTCTCTTCCGACACAGTTAAACGCCGCTCCAGATCCTCCATGCCAATCGGAGCATCGCCTGCGAGCGACTCGGCCAGGGCGCGCAGATTCACGGCGGTTTCCGCGGCCAGCGTCTGCGCCGCGCTCGGCAAGTTCAGCTTCTCCAATTCCGTGGCATTGCGTCTCAGATACTCCACCACCGACGCCTGCTCCAGACCACTTTCGGTTTTCTCCTTTGATGGAGCCGCGCCCACCGCAGCTTCTTTCATCTCCTCAACCGACGCCAGCACCTCCTGCGCGCAAAACGCCAGGCCATTCACCTTGCGCGACCTGCTCGGACGCCGCGCCCACTTCTCGAAGGTCGTGTCGATGCCGCGCAGCACCGCCTCCAGAGGAATGCCCGCATCTTTCCACGTCTCCATCAGCGCCCAGTCCAGCGGCGACAGGATCAGCAGCGTCCCGCGACGCCGCTGGAAGTGTTCCTCGATTTCGGTGAAGTAGTTGAAGTAGTTGTCCACTAGTGTAAGGAGAGAGCGTATCGGATTGTCATCCTGAGGAGGACTTTAGTCCGACGAAGGATCTGCGGCGGCGAAGATCCTTCCGTTGCAGGCGAACCGCAGATCCTTCGCTGCACTCAGGATGACAATTCGTAAGTGTGGCCGATGCCGCAGCTCCTTCGACTCCGACGGGCAACGGAAGCACGCCTCCGCTCGGATGACAATTCAAAAAGTATCGCCCGGCACGGCTGTTTAACGTTTTCGAGCGGCGGTCATTTTCGTCGAATCATTGGTCGTCGCCGTGTTTTCGCTACGGCGCTTGCCGTGCGTCTGGTTGCGTTCGTAGATGATGCGCAACCCGTCCAGCGTCAGCAGGTCGTCGATCTCGCGAATATACTTCGACCCGCCGCCCATCAGGCTTGCCAAACCGCCTGTTGCCACCACCGTCACCTTGTCGTTCATTTCGGCGATCAGCCGCTCCAGAATCCCGTCGATCAACCCAAGGTATCCGTAGTACAGGCCCGACTGCACGCTGTTCACGGTGTTGGTCGCCAGCACCCGCGGAGGCTTGCGCACATCCACGCGCGGCAGCCGCGCCGTGCGCGCAAACAGCGCATCGGCCGAGATGCCAATTCCCGGCGTAATCACGCCGCCCAGGTATTCGCCTTTCTTCGAGACGACGTCGAAGGTCGTTGCCGTGCCGAAGTCGACGATAATGCACGGGCCGCCAAATTTCTCGAACGCCGCCACGCTGTTGACGATGCGGTCGGCACCCACTTCGGCGGGATTGTCGTAGTGCACCGGCATGCCCGTCTTCACGCCCGGCTCGATGAACAGCGGCCGCGACTGAAAATATTTCTCGCAAACCTCGCGCAGCGTCGAATCCAGCGGAGGCACCACCGACGAGATCACGATGCCTTGCACCGACTCGCCCTTCAGCCCATTCATCGCGAACAGATTGCGGAAGAGCACGCCGTACTCGTCGACGGTCTGAGTCTTGGCGGTGGAGACGCGCCAGTGAGCAATCAGCGGGCCGTGCTGCGCCCCATCGTCCCCGGACTTCATCTCAAATACGCCCAGCACC
>DATHQX010000192.1:0-13577 GCA_035482295.1 Verrucomicrobiia bacterium | reverse complement strand
ATGCGCCAAGGCGTGAACGGCAGGCGGCTGGTTGTCGCCAGGAATCACGACGGCCGCGCCCTTATGCGCCTGAAGATCTTTCACGAGGGCAGCGACAAACTTCTGATACGCGGGGTTGAGGTTGCCCGTCGATCCGCCGCCCGCTCCCACGCCTGAGGCAATCGCGCGCGCCACCGCTTCCACCTCGGAAGCCCGCACCGGCAGCCGGTGATCGGCCTTGCCGCTGGTATTGGTCGGCGTGCTTTGCACCGAGTAAAAGCGCGACATCTTTTCTTTGAGGTCGGGATTGCGACGGCCGGAAAACTGCCGCGTGTAATACAGGAAGCCCGGAAAGCCGCTGGACAGGAAGTCGCCATCGAGCGACAGAATGATGTCAGCCTTCTCCAGGTTGTAACGGGTCTCAACGTACTGCCCGAAAGCCAGCATCGATCCGGCACGCACGTTGTCGCGATTCACCGGCTCCCACTGGATCCACTTCGACTGCGGGAAGGCCGACTGCACCTGCTCCATCAACGAAGCCATGGTCGGTGAACTGGTTGGTGCGCTTAGAATGCGCAAGCCAGCGCCCTGCACCGCGTTCTGCGAATTCAACGCGCCCTTCAGCGCGAGAGCGTAATCGCCCCACGTCCGGATATCGCCGAGATAGGTGTGAATCTGCGCCCGGTCGGGGTCGTACATGTCGAGGATCGAGGCCTGCGCGAATACGTCGCTGCCCCCCAGCCCGGCGGGATGCTCGGGATTGCCTTCAATCTTGGTTGGACGCCCTTCGTGACTCTCCACCAGCACCGGCGTCGCATAAGCGCCGAACGGCATTGCGCTGGCGAAGAACAGCGGATTGCCCAGCACAACTTCATTGGGCTGGCGAACGTACGGAACGATGGGCTCCAGCGGCTGCTTCACACACGCCGTCAGGCCGGCCAGCGCCATCGAGGCGCTCATCAGCTTCAGGAAATCGCGGCGCGAAGTCCCCTCAGGCAGGGTCGAAGCCTGGCGCGGGAATTCGCGATGCAGCATCTCGATGAAGGCATCGCTTTGCGCCAACTCTTCCAGGCTGCGCCAATACTGCGGCCCCTTACGGGCGCGCGCCAGCTGGTCCTGCGCCTCGGCGAGTTCCATCTTGCTGGGACAAACCGCCTCGGATCTCTTGTGACTCTCGTTTTCCATCTTCTCGTAGGTTCCTTGTCCCACCCGGTCTCCAGCCGGCCATCCCTCGGATGACCAATGGCCGGAAAACTCATCCGGCGGGCACCTCGCTGCGAAGCGTTCTATTCTTCAAGACTGCCCGATCGCCAACCCAACTCCACTAGCGATGGCAGGTGCTGCAACTCGTAATGTCTTCCACCGTGCGAATGTTGTACTTGTGCTTCAACGCATTTCCCAGGGCAATCTGGTCGACGTAGGCCGTACCGTCCACCGTGATTTTGTTGTCCTCGCTGGGCTGCTCGTACTTCATGTTGAAGACCTGGTCACGCGGCCGCAGGAATTTCTCCGGTGCGCGATGGCAGTTCAAACACCACTCCATGCGCATCGAGCTGGCCTCATACGTCAGTGGCATCTTGTCCACCGGCCCGTGACAGCTGAAGCATCCCACGCCCTTGGCGATGTGAATGCTGTGGTTGAAATAAACGAAGTCAGGCAGATAGTTGACCCGCGTCCACTCCAGCGACTTGCCGGTGCGATAGCTCTCGCGGACCGGCTCCAGCATCGGCGCATTCGTCCAGATCTGCGAGTGGCAGTTCATGCAAGTCTTCGTAGGAGGAATGCCGGCAAAGCTGGAGTTCTCAACCGAAGTGTGGCAGTAGCGGCAGTCAATGCCATCGCCCGAAACGTGATGCTGGTGACTAAATGGCACCGGTTGCACTTGGGCGATACCTTCATAGGTCGCATAGGGCGAGCGTTGCAGCTCCAGGGCCGCCCACAGCACGACGGAGACGACGATCACAACTCCGATGATCGAAGCCCGCGCAATTGTATTCGCACTACGATGGAAGATCTGGGCCATTTATGTGAAGTTGTCCACTTTGCGGGTTCGGGTCCGACTACCCAATCGGCACCCAGTGCGTGCAGTTCAGCGGCCGTATGACACCATCTGCTGTGACACGCGTCACTCAAACGAGTGATTATAACAACTCAACTTGTGTTTGGTGCAAGTGAGTGCTGCTGGTTGCCATAAAAAATTTGAATGCAACGACAACGTTCCGCCTATAGCCGTCGCGGAACCGCAAAAACACTGGCCGAAACGGAATACACACAGCGGGAAATATTTGCGGGCTCCGAAGAAAGGATGGCGCAATTTGGCGGAATTACAGCACCTGTTGCGAATCACAACAACCTTGCGACATGCCACGGCAGAGAATGCGTTTGTGATGTTGGGGGGCACGCCTTCAGGTGTGCAGTTGCTAGTCCGTCACCCGTCGTGGCTTCAGCCGCTGAGGTAAGGGTTCGATTCACCTCAAGGCGCTGAAGCGCGCTCCAATCGAGGCTGCAGTATGCACGCCTAAAGGCGTGCTCCACCCGATATATAGGCAAGGCACTCGAGCTGGTTTTGGTTAATTGCTAATTGCTGCTCTTCTGAAACGTCGGCAGCAGCAGTATCGCGATCGCATACGCCGCCGCACCGCAGGTCAGCGTGACGGTCAGACCGAACTGAACCGCGATGACGATTGCCAACACTGAGCCGAGCACGCTTGATGCAGCATTCATTGCCCAGGCCCACTCCACCGCGCCATGCTTGGCTTGTGATGACACTGTGGAAAGCGCGCGCAATCCGCTGGGAAACGGCATGCCCATCGCGAAGCCAAGAGGAATCAGCAGCAGCCCGCTCATGGCAAGCTTTGCGGGAAACGACAAGCCAATCGTCGCTTCGAGCAGATGCGGCAATGCGAAGACGTAAATCGCCAGCGCCACGACAATGAATCCCAGTGCCGCGCCGACGCGAGTCGGTTCGCCGAACCACCGGCGCGAGATCAGACTGCCTGCACCGCTCGACAGCAGCATCAGGAAGACCACGACGGTCAGCGCGTACGTCGGATATCCAAGGAACAATACAAAGCGCTGAATGAAAGCGATCTCCACCATGATGTAGCCGAGACCGACGGCCACGAAGTAGAGCACGCGCAGACTGCGTCCGGAGCGGGTTTCCGGCGAAAGCGCCAGCGGCAACACCAGGAACAGCAGCACTGCCGCAATCGAGACGATCAGTACAACGCCGAGAATGGCGATGCCGAGATTGACCTTCCAGTCGATGCCGCCGCGATCGGTGCCGCGAAAAACCTGTTCCGGCTTCAGGGTGAAGAAGAAGAAGGGAGCGTTGTCGGTGACCGGAGAAACGTTATAGGGATAGCTTTCGGAAAACTGTTGCGGATCCTGCCCCAGAATCAGCGAGGCGAAAGCCGGATGCGCCATGCCCAACTGATCCCCGGTCGCCGGCATGTAGAGCACGTGCAGACCAAGGTTCGCCCCGTGACCGTCTTTGCCGTCGATATGATTCAGCACGGCCTGCTGCTCTTCCATGGTGAACGGCGTCTTCTTGGCTAGAACCAGCACCGGCTCGCCATCTTTCGCCAACTCTCCGTTGGCCACCACGATGAAGTTCTGGGTGGTGTCCATCACACCCAATTCGTGCAGCGCCTCCATGGCCTGAGAGACCACCCGCAGCGCCTCGCGCGGCCTGGCAAACTCCCAGCGCGTGATAGCGATCATGCCATCGGGCTTCAGATGCTGGAAATATTCGCGGAAGGCTTCAACGGTGTAGAGATTATTCTCACTCAGGGCGAAGGCGCCTGCCGCGGTCGACGCCCAGGTATCGACCAGCGTCATCTGCACTACGTCGTACTTGTCCTGGCTGTTGCGGACGAACGAGCGGCCATCGCTGACATGCAGATGCACCTCAGGAATCTGGTACAGATGAAACGCGTAGTCGGCGAAGCGGTCGCGCATGATGTCGTTGGCGATGATGGGATTGATCTCGATGCCCGTGACACTGGGGCTGCCGTTGGCGACCGCACGCAGTACATCGACGCCGCCGCCCGGTCCGATGATGGCGTAGTCGCCGTGTGGCCGCAGCACGTTAACGATCGATGGCACTTCGCCCATCGCCTTCACCCGGTAGTCCTCACGCCAGTTATGCGGGTCGGTGTTCATCATGAAGGTGCTGGCGTCAGCGTCGATCACGATGCCTCTGGCTGTGCCCCATTGGTCTACCTCGACCCGAGAGATCGCGTTCCAGCGCGCAAACAGCGGCGGCGTGCGCTTCACGCCTTTCGCATAAACGATGTCGATGAGGCTGCTGTGAGAGTTCGCAGCAATCAATAGCAGAAGAACGACGGGCACGCCGGCGAGAACGAACCGCTTTTGCGGCGCAGCCCAGGCCACTGATGCCACAGCCACGGCAACCGCGGCGAAGACAATAGTGTTCGGGCCGCCGACAATGTTCAGCAGCGGCACCAGCGCCAGGCAGGCCAGCGATCCGCCTAGAAGGTCGGCGCCATACAACTGCGTAATGCGCGAGGGGTAACGCGCGAACACAATCGAAAACAGCAACCCGGTGACGACGAACGGAAGCGCAGCTATCAAATAAAGCGCAGTGAGGCGGCCAAAGTTCGGCCAACTCAAACGCAACGACACCGCCGTGTGCAGAGCAACCTCAAGCACGCAGACAATGAGAATCGCGTTGCCGGCACAAAGCGCGGCGCCCAACTGGCGCACCGTCCACTGCGCCAGCCATTCTCTACGGACGCAGGCGAATACCGCGCCGGCTCCCAGACCGAGCAGCGCGATTGAAATTGCCAGGAATGCGAAGTGATAGAAGAGGACAACGGAAAAGATGCGGGTCAGGCCCAACTCCAGCAGCAGGGCCGAGAAGCTCATTAAGGCAACAGCAAAAACGGTGCTCCAGGAAGACGTTTCAGTCGGGGCCGCAGCAGCTGTACTGACTATTTCTTGGCCAATCATTCCAAATCGAGCCTACACGAGAAGCGGTTCATTTTGGATGACAAGTTCCGGCGTCCCTGACTACCGCTATCATTTTCGGAGAGTTGAAGCTGCGAGTGAATCAGCGGCCGCGGTTGACCTTAGCCGGCGTGAGGAGTCAAACACGCAAGATTGGCGGCAAGCGTCTCCGCGTTTTCGGAGGGCGCTGTCTCGCTCGGTTCTCTCCGCGCGATCCGGCAACTCAGGCTGAATGGCCCATCAAAATAAAATCAGAGGTAAGTATGAGCGCTCTACAGGATTTTCCTCGCATCACGCCGTTTCTGTGGTTCGATTCCAACGCCGAAGAGGCCGTCGATTTCTATGTAAGCGTGTTCAAAAACTCGCGCCGTCTAGACGGGCTTCGCTCCCCAGACGACAGTGCTGCCCCGAAGGGCAGCGTGCTCACCGTGGCGTTCGAACTCGACGGCCAGAAATTTACAGCTCTCAACGGCGGTCCGACGTTCAAGTTCACTGAAGCGGTCTCATTCGTGGTGCGCTGCGACGACCAGGCGGAAATCGATTATTACTGGTCGAAACTGATCGAGGGCGGCGGTCAGGAGAGCCAGTGTGGCTGGCTCAAAGACAAATTTGGTCTTTCCTGGCAGATTACGCCGGCCCGCATAGGCGACCTGATCAAGCATCCCAAGGCCATGCAGGCGATGATGGGCATGAAGAAGCTCGACATCGCCGAACTGGAGCGGGCGGGGAAATCGTAATCTTACTAATATCGACATACAAGTGAGGTAGGACTTGAGGCCCATTTTCACTTGACCCCAATTTAGTAGCGGGGTACACTCCGCCCGTTTCTAAACAGGAGGTCGCCATGAATACCCTCAATTCGTTCGCCGGGATTCGCCGCGACACGGCCATCTTAAGAATCTGTGTCGTTTTTGCTATGTTTTCGCTGAACCTCGCTGCTCAAACCGCGCGCTCCGATTGGCCCGAATACCATCACGACAACAACCGCCTTGGTGTGAACAGTAACGACTACTTCATCAACCCGACCAATGCCGCTCATCTTGCGCTGGCATGGAAGTTTAATTCTGGCGCCGAGATGGTCACTTCACCCGCAGTTGCCAATGGCGTGGTCTACACCAGCAACTACGGCGGATACTTCTACGCGTTGAACACCCGCGATGGCAGCATCTTGTGGTCCTACGCGTACGGACCGCCGCACTACTCCGACTCTTCTCCTGCGGTCGCGAATGGAGTTGTCTACATCGGCGCCGACGATGAATACATGTACGCTCTCAATGCCCAGACCGGCGCGCTCCTATGGCGCTACAAGACCCAGGGAGGGATCGGCTGTGCACCGGCTGTGGCCAATGGCGTTGTGTACTTCGGCTCAAACGACCACAACATCTACGCCGTCAACGCCAGCACCGGAACTTTGATTTGGCAGTACACGACAGGAGGCATCACGTCGGCCGCCCCGGTGATTGTTGGCGACGTGGTGTATGCCGGCTCTCTGGACGACAAGATGTATGCCTTCGACGCCGCCACCGGGTCCGTGCTCTGGACCTTCACGAGCGGCGGTCCTGTGTATGGGCAGTCGGTGCAAAATGGCGTGGTCTATTTCGGATCATTCGACGACTATCTCTATGCCGTCAATGCCAGCACCGGTGCGCTGGTCTGGAAGTACCGTACCAATGGCTCTGTGGCAACGTCGCCGGCCGTCGCCAACGGCGTAGTGTACTTCGATTCGTTCGATACCAATGTCTACGCGCTAAACGCCAGTACCGGCTCGCTGATCTGGACATTCGCCATGCAGGGAGAAAGCGACATAGCGCCGGCGGTGGTCAACGGTGTTGTCTTTGTCGGAGCCAACGATGATTACATCTATGCGCTCAATGCCCAGAACGGAGCCTTGATTTGGAAGTATCGGACTGGCGGCCAGGTTCAGTCCTCGCCCGCCGTTGCGTACGGCACCGTCTACATTGGCTCGAATGACAACTATCTCTATGCCTTCAGCGTAACCACAGCGCCTTAAGCGCTGCGAAGGTCTGCGTTTACATGCTTCAGGACGAACGACCACCCACAACGTAGACCGCTGGTTCGGCAAGTCCTATCATTCACCAGGCGACACCCTGCGGCCTTCTTTGTCCATCCAGTTGACGATGAGATCGAAGCGGTTTTGATCCAAGGCGTGCTCGCCTGAGACACGTACGTGCTGAAGATCGAATCCGGCACCCTGCTTCACGAATTCCTGACGCGCGTTCTCTACCAACCGCGGCGCATCAACTGACTGCGCATCGCGGTCAGACGACACGATGAGTATTTTGCGAGGCGCAGCACAACGCAGCACGTCGTCGAGATCAAAATGAGTTTGGAAGCCAGGAATGACGAGTGACGCTTCCAATGCCGTGCCGCTGGCCATCTTTTGCCGATAGGAACAGAGCGCGCCGCTGCTGCAGGTGAAGGCCACGCTGGTGTCTACTGCGGCGAGGAACAGCGCGATTGTTCCACCGAAGGAATGTCCCACCACACCCGGGCGCAATACCTTGCTGTGGCTGCGCAGGACTTCGAGCGCGCTGAAGCAGTCGTGCAAGATCTTGGTCATAAGCAGATCGCCGCGCACCAGCCGATAAGCCATCTCGTTGTAATACTGGAGCCAACCTTCGGCGGTGCTGTGTGGCCGGTTCAAGGGCGGCGCCAGCGACGTTCCCCATCCGGCGCTCTTCATCCGCGACTCGAATCCAGTGGCGTCGGGCGCAAGAACCGTCACGCCTCGCCGAGCCAGCGCCGGCCCGAACGCCTGCAACGGATCGCCGAGCAGTCCTGCGATTTCACTCTTGCCGATTTCCCATTGGCTGTTGTGCTGATGCAGGGCGAGGACTGCGCCCCCTGACGGTCCAGACGGTTCAAACAAAAACGCATCGACCTGATCGCTGTCCGCTGTGTGGTAGCGAAGCAGGCTGCGGGTGTAGCCGTCTTCGTCTGTCCGTTCGAGGAGATGCGCGGTTGGCGGCCGGTACGCCGGCTGCAGCTTAAGAAATGCGCGCAGTTCGTCCCGGACAGAATCCACGCCAGAGAGATCCATCACTCCGATTCCAGGACCACGAAGGCCATGGCCGAATCTTTGGTGTGCGTGATCGACAGGTGTGCGCGCGCTGCTCCTAGCTTCTGAAAGAACTCTGCTGCTTTGCCGTGGAAGACGATGGTCGGCCGGCTGCCGGGCGCTCGTTGTACTTCTACGTCGCGCCAGGTGACGCCGCGATTCCAGCCCGTACCGATGGCCTTCATGCCGGCTTCCTTGGCGGCGAAACGGCCGGCATAGCGCTCGGCTTTGTTGGCCTTCGACTCGCAATAGCGGATTTCGCCAGGCGTGAAGATGCGCTCCACAAAACGCCGGCCAAAGCGCTCAATAGAGTGGGCGATACGGTCCACTTCTGCGATATCAATCCCGGTTCCGACAATCATGATCCCAGAGCTGCTCCTTCGCGTCCCTGCTTTCCATCATATCGAAAACCGTGTGTTACACGTCTAAGGCATTAAAAACACAAGCGTTTTTTGTGTGCTGGCGCGCGAGCGTATCGAAATTGCTTGGGCTTTCCGAGTTCCCTTGCTATGATGAACCTGCTCGATTGATCGACGTTGTACGCAGCAAAGTTCCTGCCTAGCAGCACTCCCTGCCTGCATCACATCCCGATCGAATTGCAGCTATACCAACATTTGAAGGATTATGCATCACCATGGAACAAGGAACAGTTAAGTGGTTCAATGACGCGAAGGGCTACGGCTTCATCAGCCGGCAGAATGGCGAGGACGTATTTGTTCACTATTCTGCGATCCAGTCGAACGGCTTCCGCAGCTTGCAGGAAGGCCAGGCTGTACAGTTCAACGTAGTCAAAGGGCCCAAGGGCTGGCAGGCAGAGAACGTGCAGTTGCTGTAGTTCGGGCTTCAAGTTCTGGGAAAGGCGGCTTGCGGGCCGCCTTTTTCATTTGGCTGAAATTGCTGTCGACTTCTCGTGGCCAAGGAAGCTCTATGTCAGGCACGACTTCAGTCGTGCCGTCAGTGCATCTATGAATTGTCATCCTGAGGAGGGCCTCGGCCCGACAAGGATTTGCGGTTCGCGGCATCGCAGCGTCGATGCGGTAGAGGTCGGGCCAGTCTGATGCCCAAGAAGACCAGCGAAGAATATGCGAGAGCATTCGCGAGAAAGAGACGAGCTAGAGCGACGCAAGGGAAATCGAGATACGTCGTACCATCGCTTATGACCGTCGAGTCAATCGATTGTATTTTCACGGACTGGCGAGCAGCGCTCGAAATTGCGGATCCTGCCTCAGCTTGGCGAACGCGGGCTCATCGTTCAACCATGCCGAGAAGCTGGCGAGATCCTTGGCCTCGTCCTTCGCCTTGCGCAACGTCTTGAGGCTGCCTTTGCGGTCGTTGTCGAGCGCCTGGGCCTTCGCCAGATCCTGCAGCGCTCCCACAGAAGTCGGAACGGCGTCCGCCGCCAGCTGGTAGTAGTCCTTCGCAAGATCGAACTTTTTCGCGGTCATGCTCTCGTCGCCGAACTCATCTGCGCCGATGAAAACTCCCATCAGCGCGCGGCGGTCGACGCGCAACCGGTCCTGATTGCTCTCTGACACCGTGCGAGTGCGCAGGCCGACGATCTGCTGCTCGGTCTGGTGAAAGATGTCCGAACGGGTGACGTCATTGTTTTGCGAAACCGAGGGTGTGGCGCCGCGCTGTGGCTGTTGCGCTACCTGCGATGAGCTGTCTGAGCTGCCTGGTATATTTGCGCGCAGAGCTGCCAGACCTGCATAAATCTCGCTCGTAATCTGCGCCTGTTCCTTCGCTTCGTCCTCTTCGCGCTTCTGACCATCGCGAACAGCCTTTTGTTGAGCCAGCGATGTTGCAGTTTGCTGAAGAGGCGCGGTGTCGGTCAGGCCATCGAAGGTGGCTGCCGCCTGACGATATTCACGCCAAGCCTCATAGTCATTACCGGAATGCTGCAGCGCCTCAGCGCGCGCCACCGCCTCCTTCTCCTGGCTCGCGATGAAGTCGGCATTGCGTGGTTCGCGATTCTGCTTCATCGCCATGAGTTCAAACCAGGCAAACGCTTCGTCCATCACGCCCGCCGGCGCCCATTCATGAGAGCCGTCGAAACGTTGCAGCACATGCGGGAAGTCTGCCGCTTCCAACTTCTTATCTAGCTCATCGAGTTCGGGATAGTTGAAGTCGTAGACGCCGACCGCAGCAAACACCGGAAACACGACGTCGTGTGAAGGAGGAACTCCGGGGAAACCTGCGCCGCTCAGCAGCACGCCCGCCGTGCACTTGCAACTCTGCGCCAAAGCAGCCGCCACCCTTGCGCCGCCAGAGAATCCCGCAAAGTAAATCCGGCGATCGTCGATGGCGAAACGCGCATGGGTATCGTTCCACATCGCCTGGGCGGCGTCGGTCTCAAGCTTCCACGAGCCGTTGCGCGAATTATGCGAGCCCACCACGATGTAGCCGAAACGCTCGGCGGCATCTTTCATCAGGTTGACGGGAATTTCTCCGCGGGCATCAGGATCGAAAACGTAAACGACGGGCCACTTTTTGTTTGCGGTGTAATGAGAAGGCAGGTAAAGCGCGTAGCTTTCATCTGGCTTCGCTGCGCAGGCCTGGTGTGGGATGACCGTTCCCGGCGAGAGTTGAGCGGGGCTGGCAGATTGATTCTGTTGCGCCAGCGCGGCGATAGCCAGCACGAGCATCCAACCGCCGCGAACGAACACCTTCGCCACGCCTCGCAGTATAAGCTGCGCTTCGGGAGCGCGCTGCCAGGAGTTACAGAGCGCTAAGAAAAGCAGGCGAACGCCACCGAGATGCGCCGCGAAACCGGATCGGCTCTCTACGCGGCTTCGCTCGCAGCTTGGAGCAGTTCCGGCTTCACCGCCCAGTTGATCTGCTCGACGCGCGTCACTCCCAGCACCCAGAAGCCGCCGCCCAGAAGCGCGGTAAGGGCGCAGATGGCAAACGCCGAGCCGAAATGTCCGCTGCGATCGACGATCCAGCCGGTGAGCGGACCCACCACAACGCCCGCAAAATTGCCGAGCGCGTTCTGCAGGCCAATCCACTTACCAGTCACCGACGGGCCGGCGAGCGTCTGCGCGAAGAGGTAGACGTTCGGGCCGATGCATCCACTGCCCAGACCCATCACGATCAAGCCCACGATACACAGTCTCGGATTCGCCGAACCCGCCGCCAGCACGCCGACGCCGACCAGCGCGTGTCCGACAGCCATGCCGGTCTTGCGCACGGTGCTGACGTCGCGGCCGGCCCGAATGGCTCCGTCCGCCGCCCAGCCCGTAATCGGCGCTACGATGGCAAACGCCAGATAGTAGAGCGTGGCCTCGCCCGCCATCTGCTTCATCGTGAAGTGCCGTTCGTGTACCAGATACAACGGCAGCCACACGATCATGAAGTAGAAGGGATAGTTGCTGCAGAAGTGACCGGCGGACGCTGCCCAGAAATTCCGCTGGCGAAGAATGTCGATGGTCGAGGCCGCGGGCGTCGCTCGCCGGGTGACGTGAACGTGCTCCGGCATGTAGCGCAGATACGGCAGCACCCACGCCAGGCTCGCCAGTCCAACGAAGACAAACACCGGGCGCCAGCCGAATCGGGCCATCGAGAGGCCACACGCATAGGTCCCGACCGCCGGTCCCAGGCTCATGCCGGCTACGACGACGGCATTGGCGATGCCACGGTGCTCCTGCGGCACATTCAGCGCGATGATCTTGGTAAACGCCGGGAAGGCCACCGACTCGCCCGTCCCGAGCAGCATGCGGACGACGAGGAAAACACCAAAGCTGTAGACGAAGCCGGTCGCAGCGGTTGCCGCTGACCAGACTACGAAGCCCGCAATCAGGATCCAGTTCACGTTCCAGCGATCGACAATCCAACCGCTGATCGCCATCACCGCCGTATAGGTCCAGAAGAATGCGGTGATCAGCACGCCGATCTGCGTCGCCGAAAGCCGCAACTCTTCTTTCAGCAGCGGCGCCGCCACAGCAAGGTTTCCGCGATCGATGTAATTGATGAGGATTGCAACCGCGAGCAGACACAACCAGCCAGGCAATACCCAGCGCGACGACGGACCGTCTTGCACTTGCACCATCCGCACCCGAGAGTGTCGGAATTGTGCGCCGGATTTGAGCAAAAGGCAAAGGTATTCGGAGAAAGTTGCTTCAGCCCGAAGGGCGCGATGGGGTGAGCCCGGCCTTCGGGCTGGAGCATGCCAGACGCACTAGAAAAGTTACGAAATTGATTCCATGACAATGTCGGCGATTTCTCGCCAGTGATGAATGTAAACTTCGCTTGATGGTCTCCACACACCAGCTTACTGAGTCAGTCGAAGCACTCTACGCCACCTTCAACGCTTATCCACTGCACGCTGATACGCACGCTTGTCCCTGCTGCCACCGCCCAGAACAGGAGCGACTGCTTCACTCCAAGCCACTGCGTCAGCTTGATGCTAACGAGTTGCAGATGTTCGCGTTTGACGCCATTCTCGTTTGGGGCGACATACCCGGCTTCAAGCATTTTCTTCCTCGAATATTCGAGTTGATGTCCACTCTTGATAGCCCGACTCTTGATATGGCCGATCCAGCCATCATCTACGGCAAGCTGCGTTATGGAGACTGGCTCAGTTGGCCAGAACCAGAAGTTAATGCTGTGCGCCGTTACCTGATGTTCCTTTGGCAAGCCGTCTTACAGTCAGGACCCGCTGATTGCGATGTGGAGGACTGGTTGTGCGGAATATCGCAAGCTGAAGACGACCTATCGCCATATCTGGCTGCGTGGAGCCATACAAATTCCATCGCCGCAGCCAATCATCTAGCAACGCTGGTCACCGAACATGCTTTTGTGCAGGTCGATGCTCGTCCTAGGAACTTCTGGGCACAGCGAAAAGAGCAGTTCGATCAGGTGCGGAGATGGCTGCTATCGGACGCTGCGAAGGACAAACTGAGAGGCTTACCAGTTGCAGCCCAAGACGATAGCGTTCGATTGGCTATGCGAGTCTTGGACCTTGATTAGGTAACTGTTGTAATCAGGCGATTTGATAACTTAGAACCGCTTCCCAACCCTACACTCCGCCTGCGGCCACGCCTTCGTAGTGACGCGTGGTGCGCGGCAATTTCTTCATGTAGCCCAGCATAAAGAAAAACAGCGTCGAGATCAGGCACACCAGCAGGCGCACCCGCGCCAGCGGCAGGGGCGACAGATCCATGAACTTGCCGAAGCGCCACGCGCCCCAGTTGATGACTTGTGTGGGGACGACCGTCCAGATGGCGACGTAGAACCACGCGCGCTCGGCGCCCTCGCCGAAGGTGTCGCGCTTGGCGCGCGGCGTCCAGTCGAGCACCGTGCCCAGCACCACCAGCAGCGCCAACGGATAGTACACGTACTGATAGAGCTGCTTCAGCATCCATTCGCCGGTGGCCGAGGCGATGATGAGCCCGATGAGATTCAGCGCGTATGGAACGATGATGTCGACCCACGCGGCCGTGTAGCAGATCACGCGATACCACAAGTTCGGCTGATGCACGCCGTAGTGCGTGATGTACGGACGCGGTTCGCATCCCGGCAGGCGGCCGGCAAGCCCGCGCCACGCCAC
>DATHQX010000191.1:0-20965 GCA_035482295.1 Verrucomicrobiia bacterium | reverse complement strand
GAGCTGGAGGCGCAAGCCGCCGGCGCCTCCGACAAGCCGGAGATCCGCAACGAAAATCTGAACCGCTCGGTCGAAGAGCTGGAGCTTTCTGTGCGCAGCTACAACTGCCTGAAGAACGCGAATATCCAGACCATCGGCGAGCTGGTGCAGAAGACCGAAGCGGAAATGTTGAAGACGAAGAATTTCGGCCGCAAGTCGCTGAACGAAATCAAGGAGATTCTCTCCTCGATGGGTCTGAGCCTGGGCATGAAGATCGACGAGCACGGCAATGCCGTGCCCGGCAGCGGATCCATGTCCCCGACGACAGGCATGGCGACCGCGAATTACGGCAGCATGGAACCGAGTTACTAAAGCAGTTGTCAGTGGCCGGTTGTCAGTTGTCAGTCAGCAACTGGCAACTAGCTGCTAGCAACTAGTTACGGGCGCAAGGAATTCAAGCGCTTTAGAGTTTATCAAGGCTGTCGGTTTTCACTCCGGACTGACAACCGACAACTGACAACGTATTTAAGGATTATTGCCATGCGTCATCGTAGAGCTGGATGGAAACTGGGACGAAATACCTCGCACCGGCGCGCACTGCTGCGCAACCTGGTGACCTCGTTGATCGTGGAAGAGCGCATTGAGACGACCATCACCAAGGCCAAGGCCATGCGTCCCCACGTGGAAAAGATGATCACCCTGGGCAAGCGTGGCGACGTGGCTGCACGCCGTCTGGCTGCGTCCTACCTGATGACGCGTGAATCTGTCGACAAGCTGTTCGACAGCATCTCCCCGCGTTACGGCGACCGCGAAGGCGGGTATCTGCGCATCATTCACTCCGGCTTCCGCAAGGGGGATGGTGGCGAGAAAGCGTTCGTCGAGCTCCTGGGCAGCGAGAAGACGCTGGACGAGAAGCGCCAGAAGCGCGCCGAGATGCGTACCAAGCGCGCCGAAGAGACGCGTAAGGCGATGGAAGAGGCGCAGGCAGCACAAGGCAACGCGCCTGCCGAAGGCGAAGCTGCTGCTGGCGGCGAAGAGAAGTAAACGCAGTCCAGGGCTGTCGAAATTCAAAACGCATCCGCGTTCCGGATGCGTTTTTCTTTGTGCGGCCTCCCGACCGGCTCGCCTTCTACCTCTAACGCGAGATCGTAATCGAGAACGGCGCCGCTATGCTCGTCCCGCGAACTCGCGTGTTTCGGTCGAGACTTTCACCTTTTCACCCTCTTTGATAAACAGGGGAACGCGAACCTCGAGGCCGGTTTCCAGCTTGACGACCTTAGTCACGCTGCCGCTCGAGGAGTCGCCGCGTGCGCCGGGCTCGGCGTAGGTGACTTCCAGTTCAACCTGCAGAGGCAGTTCCAAGCCGATGGGATTGCCGTTGTACTTGTGCAACTGGATGATGCCACCTTCGACCAGGAAGTCCATGGCATCGCCAATCATGTCTTCGTTGAGGGTCAGGGTCTCGTAGGTTTCCTGGTCGAGGAAGTGTGACCCGTCGTTGTCGCTGTAGAGATACGAGGCGGGGCCGATCTGCAGATCAGGTTCCTTGAATTTGTCGCCGGCTTTGAAGGTCCTGTCGAAGACCGCGTTGGTAAGAAGATTTCGCATCTTCAATCGCACCAGAGTCTGGCCGCCGCGCGCCGTGGGGGTGTTCACCTCGGCGTCCAGGCAGTGATACGGTGTGTTTTCGAACTCAAAAAACATCTTGCGCTTAACATCGATGGCATCAATCAGGGAAGCCATAAGGTCCTCAAAGGCAGGTCAGCAGAAGAAAACTTTCAAGCAGGCCTGAAGTAAAACTCTTCGCTGTTCATTATAAGGGCACGTGCGGAAGGCCCGATGGCCTTCCGTTTCAACCATGTGTCCCATGAACAATGATTCTATTGGCCGCTGGACTTCAACGACTTCAGGTATGCCACCACCGCTTCGGCGTCGGCGCGATTCATCTTGTAGGCGGGCATTGGGGGACGCGGCGGCTGGCCGTTAGGAGCCAGGCCCGTCATGAAGAATTGCACAGCCTTCTCCTGGTCCCAGCCGTCCAGGCCGGCGATGTTGGGCGAAACCGGGGCCCAGATGGGGATTGGGATGAGCGGTCCAAACTCAAGCTTCTTGCCCTGAAGCCACTTATCCATGACGAATGCGCCCGTAAGAGTGAAGGGCGTGTGGCAGTCGGCGCACTGGCCGATCGCCTTCACCAGATACTCGCCGCGCGTGACCTGAGCCTGGCTCTTGGAAGAATCCGCAGCCGCCGCACTGCGACTGATAACTGCAAAACACACCACAACGACGACGGCCAATGCGGCCAGCGTTTTCTTCATCCTCGCCCCCGATGAGTAGTTGTATTCAAATCCTGCTCTCCGTTCGACATGCTTCTTCTGGCTTTCGTCACCTTGCTTCGAATTTCGATTTGGTGATTTCAGGTTGAAGTGCACCACAAGTCGCGAATCAGCAGGAAGTTGGGCATTGTGACCAATTTGGCTTCGGAAGTCAAACGCATGCGGCTCGACAAGAATCGCTTTCTGATACGTTCCTACAATATCAGCCCACGTTGTTTCGTCTACAGCTGTGAATGACGAGGGTGGCGAGCCTGGAGCGGATGGCACTGGAACAGGACCAGCGAATCTCCGAGGTGGTCGAGCGCGAGCAGTCGCGGCTGCGCAACTTCATTCGCCGACGGGTCGCCGATCCGCGTGACGCCGAGGACATCGCCCAGGAAGTCTTCTACCAACTGGTGGAAGCCAACCGCCTGCTGATGCCCATCGAGCACGTCACCGCGTGGCTGTATCGCGTGGCGCGGAACCGCATCACCGACCTGTTCCGGAAGAAGAAGCCGGAAAACTTCAGCGATGCGATAGTCGAGAACGAAGAGGGCGAAGTCTTCCGCTTTGAGGATCTTCTGCCCTCGCCCGACGCCGGGCCGGACGCGCTCTACGTTCGCCAAGTGCTGCTCGAGGAGTTGGAGTTCGCAATCGACGAATTGCCCGACGAGCAGCGTGAGGTGTTCGTTGCCCAGGAACTGGAAGGGCGAAGCTTCAAAGAATTGTCGGCGGAGAGCGGCGTCAGCATCAACACGCTTCTCTCGCGCAAGCGGTATGCCGTTCTCGCTCTGCGCGAGCGGCTGCAGGCCATCTATGACGAGTTTCTGAAATCGTGAGGAACAGATAATGGCAGATAAAGTGGTACGCGGAATAACGACGTGGGCCGGCAGGCTATTTGCAATGGCGCTGATTGTCTTCGTCTTCATCGTGGCGGGCGGCGAGGCTGTTCTGCAATTGTGGAATTGGCTGGCGCCATCGCTTTTCGGCTGGAAGGCGATTACCTTCTGGCAGGCAGTCGGAATTCTGACCTTATGCCGCATTCTGTTCGGCAACTTCGGCGGCCGGCCGATGTGGCGCTCCGATTTCCGCCGACGCATGTCGGAGCGCTGGCAGAACATGACGCCCGAAGAGCGCGAGAAGTTCAAACGCGGCATCCCGTCGCCCTGCGGTGGCGTCATCCCGCCCTCAGGCGAAGCCAAAGAGCAGGCCTAAGGTGCGCTGCCCTCCGCGACGATATATAGTGTCTGGCAACAGGCGGATCGCACACGGACCGCGCTTCCTGGGCCGAGTTCACTACAACCTTAATTAAAAGAGGGCTTACGCATGAGTCGATGGCTGATGGTCGCGGTATGGCTGCTGGCGGGAATCTCCGCCGCGCAGAATACTCCCGCCAAAGATGTCGCACCCTTCGTCAGCGTGGATGCGCAATCAATCGTGCTGAACCACGTGCGTGTCATCGATGGAACAGGCGCTGCGCCGAAAGAAAATCAGACCGTCTTCATCAATCAGGGGAAGATAGCGGCCATCGGCGACTTCGGCACACTGTCGATTCCTGGGGATGCGAAGCAACTCGATCGCGCCGGCTACACCGTGATCCCAGGAATCGTCGGCATGCACAATCACCTGTACTACACCAACTCCTACGCCGACCAAATCAGCAGCGGACGCCTGGAAGAGCCGGGCTTGTTCATCATCGAGCTCCCGTACTCCGCGCCCCGCCTATATTTGGCGGCGGGCGTGACCACGATGCGCACCACCGGCAGCCTCGAGCCCTACACCGATATCAAGGTGAAACAGCGGATCGATGCCGGTCTGATGCCCGGTCCAAAGATCGACCTCACCTCGCCTTATCTTGAGGGTAAGCCGACGCCTTTCGCGCAGATGCACGAGCTCACTGGCACCGACGACGCCAAGCGCATGGTCGACTACTGGGCCGACGAAGGCATGACCTCGTACAAAGCCTACATGGATATTTCGCACGACGAATTGGGAGCGGCGATCCAGGAGGCCCACGCACGTCACCTGAAGCTGACCGGGCACCTGTGCTCGGTGACTTGGCCGGACGCAATTTCGCTGGGCATCGACGACTTCGAGCATGGCCCCGTCTTTACCGATACGGAGTTTGAAACCGACAAGAAACCCGACGTCTGCCCACGCGGTTTTCAAAGCTGGATGAAGATGGACATCAACGGTCCCCAAGTGCAGGCGCTGATCCAGAATTTGATTTCACATCACGTGGCCGTAACGTCGACGCTGCCGGTATTTGAGGCGAGCATGCCACTGCGTCCGAAGCTGCAGAAGCGCTTTCTCGACGCTTTGTCGAACGATGCTGCGCAGAGCTACCTGACCGCGCGCGGCCGTGTTTCGGCAGACACCCCCATGATTCCGCTGTTCAAGAAGGAACTGGAGTTCGAGCTGTCCTTCGCCAAAGCCGGCGGATTGCTACTGGCGGGTCCCGATCCGACGGGCAACGGTGGCGTTCTGCCCGGATTCGGTGACCAGCGCGAAGTTGAACTGTTGGTGGAAGCCGGATTCACGCCGGTTGAAGCCATCAAGGTTGCGACGATGAATGGCGCCACGTATCTCGGGCAGCAGGACCACATCGGCTCGATCGCAGCTGGGAAGCAAGCCGACCTCGTGCTGATCAAAGGCGACCCATCGAAGAAGATCGAAGACATCGAGAATGTTGAGACGGTCTTCAAAGACGGCGTCGGTTACGATTCGCAAAAGATCATTGAGAGCGTGCAGGGCCAGGTGGGAATCCGATAGCTGGCATGACTCAGCTAATCATGATTCCCGGCGTGCTGTGCGACGAGCGCCTGTTTGCCGCTCAGATTACTGCACTCGGCGACGTTGCCGATATCGTTGTGGCCGACATCACGCGGCAATCAAGTATCCCTGCGATGGCCGACGCTGTGTTGGCCGATGCTCCGGAACGATTCTGCCTGGCAGGATTTTCACTCGGCAGCCAGGTCGCACTGCAGATCATGGAGACCGCGCCGGAACGCGTGGAGCGCCTCGCCCTGCTGAGCGCTACGCATGGCGGCCTGCTACCCACCTCTGCGGCGGCATTTCAGAAGGCGCTCGAACCCATTGAGCATGGCGGATTTGAGGCGTATCTCGAAAGCCTTTTCCCGGTTTACTTTACGGAACGAGATGCGCAGAAGCCTGAGCTGAAGCGCATCTTCATGGATATGGCCCACAATGTGGGACAGGAAGCCGGCCTGCGCCAGATGCGGGCGCTGCTTGAATTGCGCGAGCCTTTTGCCAACCTCGACCGCATACGTTGTCAGACTGTTGTGATAGGCGGTGCTGAAGATCACCGCACGACGTTTGAAGCGCACGAGATGCTGGCTCGTGAGATTCCGGGCGCAAAGTTGGTGAAGATTGCCGGCTCGGCGCATTTCACCACTCTGGAGCAGCCGGAGGCCGTCTCAGCCGCGCTGCGGAACTGGTTGACGAAGACACGCGACCTCAGCGCGATGGCGTAATCTAACCAGACCAGAGTTTTTGGAGGGAAGCATGTCGATTCGCCCAGTCAAGCGCCTGATTAAATCGAAGCCAACTTTAGAAGGGGCGGGTGTGCATCTGCGGCGTGCCTTCGGCTTCGGCAACACCACCGACTTCGATCCCTTTTTGCTGCTCGACGATTTCCGCAACGATGTTCCTGAAGACTACCTCGCGGGTTTTCCGTGGCACCCGCATCGGGGCATCGAGACCATCACCTACGTTCTCGCCGGTACCGTCGACCACGGTGACAGCATGGGCAATAAAGGATCCATCGCGTCCGGCGACGTGCAATGGATGACCGCCGGCAGCGGCATCATTCATCAGGAAATGCCCAAGGGTGACGATGCCGGGCGCATGCATGGCTTTCAGCTCTGGGCGAACTTGCCGTCTTCGCTGAAGATGACGCCGCCTCGCTATCAAGAGGTGAAGTCCGGCGAAATTCCCGAAGTCACAGACGACGACGGGACACACGTGCGCATCGTGTGCGGCGAGTTCTGGGGCAAGCGTGGGCCGGTGGAAGGTATCGCCGCCGATCCGATTTACATCGACGTTTCCGTTCCTCCCGGCGAACGAAAAACTCTGCCGGTCGAGACCACGCGGCATGCCTTTGCCTACGTCTTTGCGGGATCAGGGAAATTCTGCAACGCGTCCGGGCCGCTTGCTGTGCCGACCGAAGCCATCAGGTGGGCCGACACTACTCCTCCCGTCGATGCCGACAATCGTTCCTTGATTCTCTTCGACAGCGGCGACGAGGTCACGGTTCACGCCGGCGATGACGGTATTCGTTTTCTGTTAGTCTCGGGCAAGCCATTGCAGGAGCCAGTCGCCTGGTACGGACCGATCGTGATGAACACCCAGGAGCAACTTCAGAAGGCGTTTGAGGAGTTGAAGACCGGCAAGTTTCTCAAGCAGTAGTGGGGTCCATGTACGCTCCCGAGTTGATCGATCACTTCGAGCATCCGCGAAATGCAGGCGAGTTGGCCGATGCCACCGCACGGCGTCGTATCGAAAATCCCGCGTGCGGTGACGTCCTGGAACTTGCGTTGAAGCTCGCAGGCGATCGCATCGAGGACCTTCGCTTTCGGGCTAGGGGATGTGTGCCGGCGATGGCATGCGCCTCGGCGATAACGGAACTGGCAAAAGGCAAGTCCGTAACGCAGGCCCGCGCCATTACCCGCCAAGACGTGATTCGGGCCGTAGGCAGCGTGCCGCCAGCCTCCGGACATGCAGCCGATTTGGCTGTAGAGGCCTTGCAGGCTGTGTTGGACACACCGAAGTGACGGTTGTGACAGCCGGCGAGAACCGGCGTCCATCTCCGGACAACGGGTTGAAGAAATTAACAACACCGCTTGCTCGAAGAAGTGCATCCTATGAGCTGGCAGGGTTTTGCACTTGCGTTTCGAGCGTAAAGCTGTTTACCATAGAAGCGTCCTCCAATCGCCGCACTTCCCGTGCAGGCGTTCCTCGCGCCGAAATTTCCAGGCGCCAGACGGACGCAACTGATCGATTTCAGCGAAGTATTCAACCGCAGCCAGGCCCGCGAATAGCACGATTACAACCACGCGCCCAAGGCCAGCGGTTCATGAATGTGGGATCTCACGTTTAAGAGAGAAGCATGAATCAAGGACCGAATCCTCCTTCCGGTCACGCCGGGGGGAAGGGACGTAGACGGCGGCGCGGCCGCCGAGGAGCCGTCGCGCACGGCGCAGCCCCGCAACAACCAGGCCAGAATCGCCAAGGTCAAGGCCAGGGTCAGAGCCAAGGTCCGGGCAAAAATCGCCACGGACGCAAGCCTGGCGGACCACGGCCTCGTCGCGAAAATCCATTGGCCGGTGGCATCTATACCGCGCCCATGGACCACAGCTATCGCGCGCTGCAGGGCAATAACAACGGCAACAACAACGCACGGCGGCCTGGACGCGGGATGGGCCAGGGCATGGGTAAGCAATTTATGCAGCCCGATCTGGAGCCGTTGCCGACCACCTCTGAAGCCACGCCGACGCGCATCTTCGCGTTTGTCGACGACCTGTTTTTCCTGGCCAAAATCCAGGAAACCGCTCGCAAGATCAACGTGAAGGTCGAGTTTGTAAAAACTGACAAAGAGCTGCAGGAGAAGATGGGGCAGAACGGCCACGACAAGCCGTCGCTGATCATCTTCGATCTTAACCACTCCAGCGCCAAGCCGCTTACCATGATCCCGAAACTCAAAGCGAAGTTAAAGAAAGCGACCAACATCATCGGATTTGTCTCGCATGTGCAGGGCGATCTGAAAATGAAGGCGCAGGAAGCAGGTTGCGACATGGTGGTGCCGCGCTCCGCGTTCTCCCAGAATCTGCCGCAGTTACTGCGCCGACACGGTGCTCCTGATGAGCAGCCCGAGCAGGGTCAGCAGCCGGAGTTTCCTGCTTAGTAACTCGACGCGCTGAAGAGGAGCGGTGAACTGTCGCCCGTGCCCCTCCATGTACAATCTCGTCGCATGAACGGGCGCGCAGCTTCCTTTTCTTCGGCTCAAGAACGATCTTTCCGCCGCGCACTGTTGCGCTGGTATGACCAGCATCGCCGCGATCTGCCGTGGCGCCGCGACCGCGATCCCTATCGCATCTGGGTTTCCGAGATCATGCTGCAGCAGACACGCGTGGCTGCCGTGCTGGATCACTACGCGCGATTCATGCAGCGATTTCCGACCGTGCAGGCTCTGGCCGCGGCACGCGAAACCTCGGTGCTGGCTGCCTGGAGCGGACTCGGCTATTACCATCGCGCACGAAGAATGCATCAGGCGGCGAAGGTGATTGCGCGCGAACGCAAAGGTGCGTTTCCGCAATCAGCCCGAGACTGGCTCGCGCTGCCGGGAATCGGACGATATACCGCTGCGGCGATCGCCAGCATCGCGTTCGATGAGCCAGTGGCAGTGGTCGATGGCAATGTCGAACGTGTGCTCCAACGACTGCTCGGAGCTGTGGCCGGCCGGGAAGCGGCATGGCAGCGCGCGGAAGAGTTGCTGGATCGCGAGCGTCCCGGCGATTTCAATCAGGCGATGATGGAATTGGGTGCGATCATTTGTACGCCGCGCGCTCCGCAGTGCCTGCTCTGTCCGGTGAACTCGCATTGCCGAACCCGTGGAGTGGAAGCACAGCAGCCGCAGGCTCCTCGCAAGAAAAAGGAAGTGCGCTACGGCCTGGCTACGCACGAAGATTCTGTGTTGCTGGTACAACGCCCGGCAGACGCTTCGCTGATGGCTGGTATGTGGGAGTTGCCTGAACTTGCGCCTGAGCAGGTCAACGGTGATCAGCCTCTGCTGCGGGTTCGGCACTCCATCACGGACACGGACTATCGCATCTCGGTGTTTGAGGTGGCTTCGTTTAATGCAAACGGAGGGAAGTGGTTTACAGCCAGGCAGCGCGAGCGACTGGCACTGACAGGCCTCGCGCGAAAGATTTTGCGAAAAATGGCAGCTGAGTCGAAGCTCGCGCAAGCTGAATCTAAATGATTGGTACGCGGTTCAGCTGCCGCCACCTAGAAGCGGCTTATGAAAGTGCCGTTCTTAAATAAACTCTTCGGAGGTCACGATTCAATGTCCGCTTTGAGCGCCGGAGTCCGCGCTCCCGACTTCACCTTGCCCACATTGGACGGGCAAAAGGTTTCCTTGCAAAATCTGCTCGACAAGGGCCCGGTCTTCCTCATCTTCTTCAAGGTTGGCTGCCCCACCTGTCAGTACGCCATGCCGTTTTTCGAGCGCATGTACAAAGCCAACCGGTCCGAAAACGTCAGCTTCCTCGGCATTTCGCAGGACAAGACCAAGGACACGCAAGCCTTCGTCAAGCAGTTCGGCGTTACTTTCCCCGTCGCACTGGACGATCCCTCGAACTATGCCGTCTCGAATGCTTATGGGTTAACCAACGTTCCGACGCTCTTCTACGTCGGCCCCAGCGGCGAAATCGAGATCTCATCCGTCAGTTGGTTGAAGAATGAGGTTCTTGCCATTAATGCAAAGCTGGCCGAGCACCGTCAGCAGCCTGCCGCCGCTCTGTGGCAGAAGGGCGAAGAAGTCCGCGACTTCCGCGCGGGTTGAGGGTCCAAGAACTGATTCGCCGTGCGCGGATCCAAATTCAGCTTGAGATGCTTTGTGTCAGGGCACGTCTTAGACGTGCTCGCATAAGGCTGCAAAACAACACGGGTTTAGCTGCTGCATGCCTTGTGCAGGAGGTAAAGCTCCGATCGCCGACGTCGCAGGCACCCGTTTGAAGCCAACGTTGACGCAACCTGCGAAGAATTACGATACTGTTTTGCGGCTCCGGATGTTCTCTATCCAGCCCGAGGAGACACCGACACGTGAAGCGTTCGATCTTTTTGTTGGCAATGTTTTTTTCTGGTTGTGCACTTACAGCCTCGGCCCAGGGCATGGCGGCTTCGCAACCTCCGGCGGCTGGTGAACCGATGGGCAAGATCACGGCCGCAGCGGTCTGGCAGCCATCCCAGGATGTCATTACCAAGGCCCACAGCTTCTGCGACAAATCCATGGGTGCGGCAAGCTTTCCTGAGTGCTTCATGAATCAGCTCGCTGCCGCCGGCGCTCCAGCCGAGGCGGTGGCGTTCATGCGCGGCCTTTACCAGCACAGCAATGGCCAGGTCGGAATCATGAGCGCGTTCAAAAGTTTTGGACACGTCGATGCTGCGCAGGTCCTCTATCCGCTGCGCGCCAATGACAACTACGGCCTGCTGTTGGTGAATGGCGATCCCAACCTGATCGATGTCGACGATATGAAGAAACTCGACCAGGCGGCGATGCAGCAGGATTCCATGTTCCAGGCGATCAAGCGCAAGTATCCACAGACAGACGTCTGGCCTGGAGACCGCAGCGGTAACGGGCCCTGGCCGCACATGCAGTCGCTGCCCGACGGTGGCACCCAGTTCGTCGTCAGCTATCCGCTCATCAATGGCTGCCACGCCTGCCAGCGAGTCGGTGGGGCGCGCTTTGGATGGGACTTCGACGCCAGCGGAAAATTCCTGAAGACCACTTTCATTCCCACGCCTCCGCCGCCAAAGCTTCTGACCAGGCCGCACAGGCCACAGGCAAACGCACCTGCGCAACCGCCTGCGCCCGATCAGTCGACGCCGCAGCAATGACCTTCTTGCCCCCGCTCGAGCAACCCAGCTTGAGCGGGGCACCTCTGCTAAACTCCAGTTACGATCCAGCAACCTAGGGGGATGTATGCGCAAGCCACTGGTGCTCGCCGCCGTCTTAGCACTCGCCACCATCGCCGTTGGACAAACCACTCCGCCTCCCATTGAGGCATCGGCAGTGTGGCAGCCGGGCAGCGACTTTCTGGCGACCGCTCACACGGCCTGCGATAAAACCGCACCTTCGGCCAAGTTTTCCGACTGCGTCATCAATCAGATGTCGAAAGCGGGAGCGCCTGCGGCCGCGGTTAGCTTCAGCCGCGAGTTGCATAAGCAAACGGCCGGTGAAGTGGGAGTGATGGTGGGTTTTCACAAGGTTGGTCCCGTGGACATCGCCTGGGTGCAGTACCCGCTACGCGAGACGTATGGGTTGCTGCTGGTGAATGGATCGCCGCGCATCGTGAACGCCGAAGATCTCAAGCAGCTTGACCAGAAGAGCATGCAGCAGAGCTTCCAGTTCCAGGGCTTGCAAAGTCAGTTCCCCAACGTTGGACTATGGCCCGGGGACCGCGACGGCAAGACCTGGCCAAACTCGCAGACCGGCAACAAGGGAGGCTTGCAGTTCGTCATTGGCTATCCGCTGCGTAACGGTTGCCAGACTTGCGCGCACGCCGGCTTCGCTCTCTTTCAATGGAACTTCAGTCCCAGCGGAAGGTTCATGGGCACCAGCTTCCTGGGCATGACGCCGGCTCCGGTGTCACAACCGGCGCAGGGCTCTCAACAGCAATAAGTTCGAGCGGGCGAACGCTGCCGGGTTCTCTAGTCCTTGCCGAAGAATGAGCCTGTGTACCTTGCGCCCTTGCATTTGTGATTGTGCTCGGCGCGCTCCAGAGCTTCCGGATCAGGCGCCACGAGGGTTTGCAGACACAAGGTGCACATGCTCTCCGGCACGTCGAAGGCGTTCTTACAGCGCAAGAAATGGTTCATGGTTTCTTCGGACTCCATCACCTAACCTGAACTTGCGCTTCGGGAAAGCGCAGCAAACAATGGGATTTGCTTTCTATATCCACGTCACCGGTCGGCAGAACCAGAAACGTATGCCCCTTCGCGCACCGGTACGAGCTGACCCCGCCCAAGGCGTTCAGTTCTCCTCCCAGGTCCGCAAGAAAAGTTGCGTGGCGCAGAACGCGCTGGAGTGATTCAGAACGGCAGATGGGACAGCTCCGCGGAAAGTACATACCCCGAGCTTAGGCTTTACGGCTATTGACCGCATCACCCGTAAGGTCGCCCGATTACAACCTAGGTGAAACGCGCGCTAGCGCTGCTGGCGGGGAACGAGTGTCAGGTTCCCGGGACATCAACCGTTGTTATAATCGAAAGAGAGTCGGGGCGTAGCGCAGCCTGGTAGCGCACCTGCCTTGGGCGCAGGGGGTCGCTGGTTCGAATCCAGTCGCCCCGACCAAACATCAACTTCCTACATCCTTCGACAAAGGTCCTTCGCGTAGGCTCCGGATTTCGGCTGCGGGCTCCTGCTGCGCTCACACCCGCAAAACGCCTCAACTTCGAGTCCTCTCGCCCCGACTAAACCCAAGTTCCGACTACGGTGAAATCTTCCATACCGTGCCGAACCCATACGCTCCGCCTGCTGATGTGGTGCCGTAGATGTTGCCGTGAGAATCGACCACGGCGCTGGCTGCGGGGGCTTCACCATCATTCGGCGGACCGGAGAAGTCATGGAGATCGGTGTACGTCCAGCAACAGCTAAGCTTGAATACCGTGCCATGACCGGTTCCACCGGATTCGTCTGTGCCGTAAACATTTCCAAGAGCGTCGGTCGATAGCCAGGACAAGAACTGACCTTGGAACGATGCCAGCGTGGAGGGGGTCCAGTCCGGTGCAGATAACGAGAAGACCCGTCCTTGTTGTGGCTCGCAAGGGCCGGGAGAGAAGCTGGAGGTGACGTACAGATTCCCCGCTTGGTCTGCGGCCACACTCATTGGATAGCCCTCTGTGTATTGCGTGAAATTGTGAAGGACCTGATAGCCTCCCGCTGTCGTGAACAGCGTGCCGTTGTTATTGCTGCCGCCAAGTTCGGTAATGCCGTAGAAGCCATCCGGGCTGCTCACAATCCCTACCGGAGTTTTGCCGTCGCCAGGAAAGGCGGGAAAAGCGTGCAGTATTTGGAGGCTGCCATTTGTGAACTCGTAGAGCGTACCGCCGCGGCCGTCAGTGCCCTGGTTAGCGCCTCCCGCTTGGGTCGTTCCATAAATACTGCCCGAGTTGTCGACTACGAAACTTCCACTTGGGAAGGCGCCATCGTCGCCGTCGGTAAAACCATGCAGCAGCCTGTACATCCAATTACCTCGCGCTGTTGGCGCTACATGGCTGAAGGGAGACAGGGTAAAGAGATTGCCATACGTTCCGGCAACGGGGGCCGTGCCGACGAGGGTTCCATTCGGGGCGAAGGCAAGTGTGCCGTACTCACCACTACTCTCACCAGCCAACGTATACAGTAGGGTGAACTGCCAACCGGAGGCAGAGGGAGATAGCTTGAACACGGTACCAGCGTTAAATTCAAGGCCGCTGGTCATGCCGTAAAGATTGCCCGCAGCGTCGATTATCAAACCGCTGTAGGGATAGCGGCCGTCCACGCCGCCCGTGAAGTTGTAAATCACTTGATAACTCTGGGTGGGCGACGGTGCAACCGTGACGGCCTTTGCGTGGGTCGCCGGCATATCTCCTGATGGGCACGAACCTAGGATGCTGAACGATTCCGACGGAATGGTTCCAACGCCACTTGCGATGGCCTGCGACGGACCGCTGTTTTCGTCCCAATACACCGGGTCGCCGTTCGTCGCCGACCCATTTTGCAGGTTCACCCAGAACGTACCATTGTAAGGGCCATAGAAGAAGGCGGTCTCCGTGCACACGTTGAAGCCAATACTGTTAGTCTCGCAATTCGATTGAGTGAAATTTACGGTTTGATCAAGGTAAATCGTACCGCCGTTTGGGCCTGAGGTGATGGAAACCTCCGCCGAGTTCAGGGTGTCGCCGGGAAACAACCACGCTCCGAAACTGATTCCAACGGCGCCTGGGTTGTCTTGGATATCTACGGCGTAGCTATCGCTGACCACCGCTCCGCCGCTGAACGCCCAAGCATCGGTATTGCCGTTGATGGGTCCATTGTCGTAGAGGAGGAATTCCCACGGGCCACTGCCAAAGCTTGGCCGTGGGCTAGGCCGTGATGCCGGTCGACTGGCTGGACGGGCTAGACGCGACGCGAACTGCGGCATCTTCGCCGCTTGAACCGCCGTTGCCGGAACGCCATTCTGTGCGGGCATGGGAACCGCAGCGGACGTTATCAGTAACGCCGTGACTCCCGGCAGAATGATGGTGCGAACAAGGAAGAAGAGACGTTGCGCTTGTCTTTGCATGGGCTTGTGCTCCTCGCAGTAGCTGTGAACCTTCGAGGGCCCGGAAGAACGCGTGCAATAGCTAACGCGGGAGCGAAAAGACGTCTACTTCTCGCCGCATTGGTCTGAATTGGATGGAGCAGCAAAAACGCCGAGATTCGCCCCGCAAACAACCAGGCGGATTCTACAACTGCCTGCGACTATTTGCCAGATGTATGTGGAGCAGGTTCGAAGTCTGATGCAAGCTGCGAATTTCTCGCCATCTGCGACACTTACCATCGGCCGTCCTACGCCTCGGCGTTCTCCACCGTATAATGAAACCTTCATGACCGGACTCGTGTATGCCGTGGTCGCTTACGTTCGCGACCCGGTGGGGATCTTCGTCGAGGAGTTGCGCCGCGAGTTGCATCCAGCGCACACTCACGCCGACGCCCACGTTACCATTCTGCCGCCTCGTCCGTTGGCGGGAACCGAGCAGCAGGCGCTCGACTCTCTCTCCGCAGCTTGCCAGTCGGCCCAGCCCTTCGAGATAGCGATGGGCGATGTGGAGACGTTTATTCCGGTGACGCCTACGGTCTTTCTGCGCGTGGCGCGCGGCGCCTACCGCATGCGCGAACTGCACGACAAGCTGAACCGCGGTGGCCTCGAGTTCAAGGAACCGTGGCCGTACATGCCTCATCTCACCATCGCCAAGATGGACACTACCGAGGAAGCTCTCAAGGTACTCGAGGTGTCGCGGCAGCGCTGGACTGCCTACACAGACGCGCGCGCGATCCGGGTTAGTTCGCTGACTCTCGTAAAGGGTAGCGGCGAACGCTGGGTCGATCTGGCGAATGTCACCCTCGGCGCTGCCTCAGCAACGTAGCAGCTTCTTCGCCACTGCGTGGCGACTTCTTTAGGCTGCTGCCTTGATGGTTTCGCGGATGGTATCGAGCAGTTGTTGCGGCTCGCCTTTCCGCACGAAGGCCGCGGCGTATGGCGCGATGTCTTCCGGCATGCCAAACAGATCAGAAAGCACCAGGATGGGGGTGCTGGGATAGAGTTCGCGAATGCCTTTGGCCACATCGACCGCAGACAATCCGGCGCCCAAACGATAGTCCACCACGGCGACATCGACGTGCTCGCCTCGCGGAAGATCGACAAGACCGCGTTTCACCAGCGCAGGAAGTGGGCGGAATCCACCACGCTCCAGTACCCATTTATAGATCTTCAAGTGCGATGGATCGTCATCGACGATAAGGACTGTGCAGCCTGTTTCCAAGATTTTCTCGCAGAGGTAGTATAAACACGGTATAGCTTCTGCGAAGACAATTCTCCGATTTATTTCCCCTCCGTAGTTTGAAATCGATCTAGTTTTTGGTTCAGCCTTTCCACTTCTCATAGGAGTTCTTGTTAGCAATGTTAGAAGCAAGCAAGAGCAACCTAAGTTGCTGCCCTTCGCATCTAACTTCAGCTTGCGCGCCAACCATCGACGCGTTGCTTGACTCCGGCAACTGAGATTCCTGCGTGGGCAGCAGGATAGGGCTTCCAACTCAATCGTGCATGACTACCTCGTCTAAGACGTCGGGTTGCTGTCGCACTACGCTCGCACTCCTGCTATCGCTGGGAGTGTTGTTGGGAAGCGCTTTCGCTGCTGATGGGGATACGCCGCAAAGCGATCAGTCACTGAAGAGCCTGAGCCTCTCCGAACTCGGGAATATCGAAGTTACTACTGTCAACAAGGAGCCGCAGGAGATATGGAAGACTCCGGCGGCGATCTTCGTCATCACCCAGCAGGCTATCCAGCGCTCGGGCGCAACCACCATTCCCGAAGCGTTGCGGCTGGCGCCGGGCGTGGAAGTCGCCCGCATCAGCGCTGACGAATGGTCCATCGGCATTCGCGGCTTTGGCAGTCGCCTGTCGCGTTCAGTCCTGGTGCTGATGGACGGCCGCATCGTGTATTCGCCGCTCACCGCCGGTGTCTATTGGGAAGTCCAGGACTACGTGATGGAAGACATCGATCACATCGAGGTCATCCGTGGTCCCGGCGGAACGATCTGGGGGCCGAACGCCGTCAACGGCGTGATCAACATCATCACCAAGAGCAGCAAAGAGACGCAGGGCGGCTTGGCTTCCGCTGGAGGCGGCAACGTTCAGCAGGGCCTGGGCGAGGCGCGCTACGGCGGCAGCCACGGTTCCGACTTCACCTACCGCGTCTACGGCAAGGGCTTCGCGTGGGCTCCGGAATTTCATGCCGATGGCGTGAACTATGACTCCTGGCAGGGCGGACAGGCCGGGGTTCGCATGGACTGGACTAGAGGCAGCCGCGATACCTTCACGCTGCAGGGCGATGCCTATTACCAGGCTGCGGGACAGAGCGTAGCTGCGTCCAACTATAATCCGCCGGCAAACTATATTCTGGACGGCCACGCGCATCTCTCCGGTGGTAATGTGCTTTGGCGGTGGAAACGTACGCTGGGCGAGAAGAAAGACTTTCAATTCGACGCTTACTACGACCAGACCAGCCGTCATGAGCTGAACTTCGGCGACGTTCGCAATAACTTCGACGTCGATTTCGTCGATCGCTTTCCCTTGCCGCGGCAGGAGATCTCGCTGGGCGCGGGCGCCTACATCAGCCATGGACACGAGGAAGACATCTATGGCGGACTCTTCTTCATTCCGGACCACATCACCGACCAGTACTACACGGCGTTTATTCAGGACGAGATCTCGCTGGTCAACAACAAGCTGTCGTTGATCGCCGGCCCACGTTTCCAGCAGACCAATTACACCGGACCGATCTTCGAACCCTCAGTGCGGTTGATGTACACGCCGACCGCGACGCAGACGTTGTGGGCAGGATTCACCGGCGCGGTGCGCACTCCGGCCGACGCCGAGCGCAACTTTTACCTCTCCAGCTATCTCGGACCAGGTGCGGGCGGACTGCCGCTGTTCGCTCGTTTCAACGCGAACAAGGACTTTCAGTCGGAGCGATTGAATGGCTACGAGTTGGGATATCGCCGGCTCATCGGACCAAAGTTCTACCTCGATATCGCAACCTTCTTCAATCAATATCGCAATCTGCTGAGCGAGGACATTACCGGTTCGATCTTTATCGAAGACAATCCGTATCCACCGCACGATCTGTTGCCGGCGGAGTTCGGTAATGGACTGACCGCGACGACCGAGGGCGGCGAGATTGCGCCTCAATGGCAGCCCACATCGTTCTGGCGTGTGTCGGGCTCATATTCCTTCCTCGAGATGCACGTGAAGAGCGCGCCCAATCCGGATGTGCTGCCGACAGGACCCCAGATCCAGGGATCCAGCCCGCAACAAGAGTTTCTGATTCAGAACAGCTTCGATTTACCGAAGTCGGTGACGGCGGATTTCCAGGTCCGCTACGTCAGCAAATTGTCGGCGCTGCAAGTGCCCTCGTACTGGACGGGCGATCTTTCAGTGGGATGGAATCCGAACAAACAGTTACTGCTCTCGCTGGTGGGTCAGAACCTCTTCCAGCCATACCACTACGAGTTCTCGTATGATCCGCGCGGTCTGGTTGGAATTGAGCGTTCAATCTTCGCGAAAGCCTCCTGGTATTGGAAGTGAACTGGCGGACAAATATCTTGCAGGCACGTCAAGGCAATCCCAGTCCACGTCAGTCACACGCGAACGGCAGAGGCTCGCGCGCATGGCTGCTGCTCTGGATTGTGGTCGTGAGTTGCGCTCTTTGGTCCGCATCGGAGCGCGCCTGGGCCGCGCCGGGTGAGAAACTGTCCGAATACGACGTCGAGGCGGCCTATCTCTTCAACTTCGGCAAGTTCGTTGTCTGGCCAGGCAATCAAACCAGTTCGGCTCAACCAATCACCATCTGCGTTCTCGGTGAGGATCCGTTTGGCCCTACGCTTGACCGCCTGGTAACCGGTGAGAAGATCGACGGCAAACCCGTCGTCGATAAAAAGATTTCCCGTGTCGAAGAAGCTCCCTCCTGTTCCATCCTGTACATCAGCACGTCGGAGTCGGCACATCTCAACAGAATCCTGGGCGCGGTAAAGGACGCTCCCGTCTTGACCGTGAGCGACATCTCTGACTTTCTCGATCGCGGCGGCATGATTCAATTCGTGCTGCGCGACAATCGCGTACGCTTCAGGGTGAACCTGGGACCGGCTCAACGCGACCGCCTGATCCTCAGCTCCGAACTGCTGAAGGTTGCCGTCAGCGTGAAGCGCGCAGAGGGAGACCAGTGATGGATCTCCGGCGCTCGGCGATCGCGAAGAAGCTCATCTGGATGAACGTGCTGGTGAGCGTGACCGCCTTGCTGTCGGCTTGCATCGCCTTCTTTGCCTACGACCAGTACACTTTCCGCGAGAGCCTGATTCGCAATCTGTCGGCGCAAGCCGAGATCATCGGCTGGAACAGCGTTTCCGCCCTCACCTTCAACGATCCGCAGGCGGCCGCCGCGACGCTGTCGGCACTGCGCAATGTGCCCGACGTCATCGCCGCCGGAATCGTCACTCCCGATGGGCGGCTGTTCGCACGTTACAGCCGCAGCTCTGACATCCCGCTTGTGGGTATCCAGCATTTCACGACGCGGTCTCAGACCTACACCTTCTCCGATAACGAGGTGCTCCTGTGCCAACCTATCTTTTTCCAGGGAGCGCAGGTCGGCACCGTCTATATTCGTTCGGATCTGAACGAACGAAGCAACCGTCTCAAGCGATATGTTGCGATTGCTGCCGCCATCCTGTTGTTGTCGCTCTTGGCCGCGTTGGCGGTGTCCGGAGTGTTCCGTCGCTCCGTGGCCGAGCCCATCGTCGAACTTGCCGAGGTCGCACGCGCCGTCTCACAGGAGAGAAACTACTCGATTCGTGCGAAGCCCACCGGCGCTCGCGACGAAGTTGCTGTACTGGTCGATGCCTTCAACGACATGCTGACGCAGATTCAGCTCCGCGACACCGAGCTGCAACAGGCGCACGCTGAATTGGAGCAGCGCGTGGAAGAACGCACGCGACAACTCGTTGCAGCCAATCGCGAGTTGGAAGCCTTCTCCTACTCTGTCTCGCACGACCTGCGCGGCCCGTTGGAAGTCATCAACGGGTTCAGCCACATCCTGTTGATCGAGCACGGCAGTCGTCTCGATCTCGCGGCCCGCGACTACGTCCAGCAAATCAACATAGCGACGCAGAGGATGGCGGAGCTGATCGACGACCTGCTGAACCTGTCGCGCGTCAGCACCACTGGCATGCACCGCGAGAAGGTCGAACTCAGCGCGATCGCCAAGTCCATCGCCGACCAACTCTGCCGGCGTGAGCCTTCCAGAAATGTGGAGTTCCTCATCCACGATTGTCCGGCAGTCCAAGGCGACTCACGCCTGCTGCGCATCGTGATGGAAAACCTGCTGCGTAACGCCTGGAAGTACTCTTCGCATCGCGAACTGGCGCGTATTGAATTTGGCTGCGAGCAGCGCGTGGGCCGCCCGGCATTCTTCCTGCGGGATAACGGCGCCGGCTTCGATTCCACTCTCGCCGACCGCCTCTTCAAGCCATTCCAGCGGCTGCACGCAACCAGCGAATTTCCGGGTACCGGCATCGGCCTGGCGACGGTGGAGCGCATCATCACCCGCCATGGCGGCGAGGTCTGGGCAGAAGGCGCAGTGGACCAGGGCGCGACCTTCTACTTCACCGTGGGCTCGACTCCGTAGACACCCTGGCGCGCGTTACATCAGCCCAATGACCGCTATCGCATTCGAGCTGATGAAGAAGCCGAAGGTCTTTCTGGCGAAGTAATTGACTTGCCAGCGGCCTCCGTCGTCAGTGAGCCCATCAGTGGGTATGGGCGATAGCACCCATCGCCCTGCGCCGGGCACTAGTGTGGATGTTTAGCTGCAGCAGAGTTTACTTCCGCCACTGCTGTAACCTTTTGCCTCTCATTCGTCGTGAGCGGCAAAATATTGATGACAGTGTGAGCCGAATTGCGTTCGTAGATGCATCTACTTGTTCATGAGTGTCGACCGGACATGGGAAGACTTTGTGGTGACGCGTGATCCGTCAGACAGGCTTTTTGTGGTGCACTGTTCGCTGTGTGGGCACCTGATCGCGGCGTCCCCCGACCGTCCTATTGCCGAGCGGCTGGCTGCCAGCCATCAATGTGAAATGCGAATCTCTGCGCGCCTGAACAGCCCGCGCAGCATTTAACTTCACATAGCTGCGATTGTCTCCAACTGACCGAACGGCCTTTCTGAGTGGAACTCGCCAGAAGAAACAGTCATCCTGACACGACTACTTGCAGCTCTCGGCTACGACCTTCACGCTAAAGACCTGCAAGTCGGCATGCTCCCTGCCGGAAATTTCTTTTTTCTCGTATGGCTGGCTCTTCTCTTCCTGTTCGGCTGAACGCTTTGCCACCGTTCCCGTCATGGTTACCTTCTGGCCCACCAGCTCGGCAAGCGACAGATAGCTCTGCGGATAGAGTTCCCAGTGCTGCCCATTCGCAGCGATAACGAAAAAGCCCTGGCTTTCAAGACCTTTTTGCAGGCAACCGGTGACTGTTTGCGAACCCGCGGTTTGTGCCGCTGCACCGATAGACAATGTCATGACGCCGATGAGTAAAACTGCTGTCATCCAGGCATGAAACTTCATGTTGGTTGATCCT
>DATHQX010000190.1:0-5264 GCA_035482295.1 Verrucomicrobiia bacterium | reverse complement strand
CTCTTCTACTATAGGAAGCAGTTGTTGATTCTTGTCCGGCCTTGCGGGCGCGGCTAGAAGCCGCGCCCTTTCAAAGAAAACTTTCAACGTTACGACGCCACTGGCGCCGCGGCAGGCAGACTGGCCGTCTGGCGCAGCGGTTCTGCCAAGGCGCGCATGACCTTGCCGAATCCGGCGAAGTCGAGAGACTGCGGGCCATCGGAGAGAGCGCGCTCCGGGCATGGATGTACTTCAATGATGAGGCCATCGGCTCCGACGCCGACGGCGGCGCGAGACACCGCGGCAATCAGGCTCTGCTTACCGGTTCCATGAGACGGGTCGGCGATGACGGGCAGGTGCGACAGATCCCGGGCGAGGGCGACGGCCGCGAGGTCGATGGTGTTGCGCATCTCGGTCTCGAAAGTCTTGATGCCGCGCTCGCAGAGAACAACCTGCTGATTGCCTCCAGAGAGAAGATATTCAGCGGCGAGCAGCCACTCTTTGACCGTGGCGGACGGGCCGCGCTTCAGCAGGATGGGTTTGTTGACGGTGGCGAGACGGCGCAGGAGGGCGAAGTTCTGCATGTTGCGGGCGCCGACCTGCAGCATGTCGACGTGCTCGCAGATGACGTCAACGTCCTCAGTGCTCATGACTTCGGTGACCACGGGCAATCCGGTTTCTTCGCGAGCTTCGCGGAGAATCTTCAACGCCTCCAGGCCGAGACCTTGAAAGTCGTACGGGGAAGTACGGGGCTTGTACGCTCCGCCACGCAGCATGGCGGCACCCGCTCGCTTTACGGCATGAGCGGTGTCGAGTAACTGTGTGCGCGATTCGACGGAACAGGGGCCGGCGATTACGACGACTTCAGGGCCGCCGATGGCGACACCGTTGATTTTCACAACTGTGCGCTCCGGCTTCACCTGGCGGCTGACCAGTTTGAAGGGCTGGGCGATCGCGACCACGTTGTCGACGCCGGGAGCGACCTGGAGAGCTTCGATCTCGTGGCGGCATCCGCTGCCGACCGCGGCGACGATGGTCCGCTCGGTGCCGCGGGTGACGTGAGGCTGGTAGCCGGCCTCGCGAATGCGTTCGATGATGTGGTTGATTTCCTGCTCGGTAGCTTTCTCGGACATGTTAACGATCATGGGCTGGTTCTCCTCTTTTGAGTCCTGCGTAGTCTTTCCCGGCTTAAGTCAGCTCGACATAAGTCCGCCGCTAAAACAAAAGCCGCGATCTCTGGATCGCGGCTTACGGCGGAAGCTCGGTCTGTTCAGGTGGCCGTCAGTGGCCCATCCTCACCCCAAGCTGCGCCGCAGCCGCTGCTTCTGGAAACCAGAAGTAAGCGGTAAACGCGAAGCCTGAAGTAAATCGTGTCATAGAAATTTTCAGAGCAATCCAAGTTACGCAAGAGATCGTGCAGATGGGCGTCAACTGGCTGAAGTTCCCGCCTACTGGAGCGAACTGGCCACACTGGAAAATGCGGTGTTGGCATTCGATCCGATCAGGCGGACGGTACCCACCACCAGAACCAGGATGACCGCCAGCATCACCGCATATTCGGCGATGTCTTGCCCTTCCTCTTGCGACCAAAGCCGTGCAATCAGTTTGGACATTTTCTCTCCTCCACGCCGCCGTCAGTTCCCCGGGAGAAAAAAACTGACCTCAGACAGGGTGCACCCATGATGCACGCGGGTGGACGTTCTTGTCAATGCGCGTTTCGACATTTTCCATGCTGAGAGTTAAAGCTGCAAAACGGGCGCTGGGGGCGGAGTTTGGGCCATGCTGGCCGGGGTTGCGGAGGCTGGTTGCGGAAGCAACTGCTGAGCCCCCTGCTGGACATACTGCAGAACGCGGCCGGGCAAGATGCCAAGATAAAGCGTAGCGACGAGACTGATGGTGAGGGCGAGTCCGAGTCCGAAGGAAACCGGGGTGACGGGCACCGGCTTGCGCGACTCGCGCATGTACATGACGACGATAATGCGCAGGTAGTAGTAAGAACCGATGGCGCTGTTGACCACTCCGATCAGTGTCAGCCAGATCAGATTCGATTTTACTGCGGCGCTGAAGACGTAGAACTTGGCGAAGAAGCCCCCCGTCATGGGTATGCCGATCAGCGAAAGCAGGAAAATGGTGAGGGCAGCGGCCAGCAGAGGGGAAGAGCGTCCCAGCCCCTCATAGTCTTCGAGAGTCACGTAACGTTCGCCGGCATTAGCGAAGTGGCTGACTACGGCAAACGCGCCCACATTCATGGCCGCGTAGGCGGCGGTATAGAACATGATGGCAGAAATGCCGGCCGGGGAGTTTTCGCGGGTGGTCATGGCGAAGGCAGCCAACATGTATCCGGCGTGGGCGATGGAAGAGTAGGCCAGCAGGCGCTTGATGTTGGTCTGGACGAGAGCGCATACGTTGCCCAAGGTCATCGAGAGAGCGGCCGCCAGCCAGATGAGCCAGAAACGCCCGGGCGCATTGATGGTGAAGACAACTCGCAGCAACACGGCGAATGCCGCGGCTTTGGGTGCGGTCGACATGAAGCCGACGATGGGAGCAGGTGCGCCTTCGTAGACGTCGGGCGTCCAGATGTGGAACGGAGCGGCGGCGACTTTGAAGCCCAGGCCAACGAACATCAGGGCCATGGCCACATAGACGAGCAACGGGGCTGGACCGGACTGCAGCTTATGGCTGATGAGGTCGATGTTGGTCGATCCCGTGGCGCCGAAAATCATGGCCACGCCGTACAGGAAAAATGCCGTCGCGAAAGAGCCGAGCAGGAAATACTTGAGCGACGCTTCGCTGCTTGACGCTTCGTTGCGGCGGAAACCCGTAAGGATATAAGTGGAGATCGACGAGATTTCAAGCGCGATGAAAATCAGGACCAGTTCAACGGCCGAGGACATCAACGCCATGCCGACTGCGCTGAAGAGAATGAGAGCGTAGTATTCGCCGGCGCGAATGCGCTGGACGGCCATGTATTCGAACGAACTGAGAATCACAACGGCGGCGGTGGCGATGATCAGAAAATGGAAGAACACGCTGAAGTAATCGACCTTCACCATGTTTGAAAAAGCGAGCCCAGGCGACTGCGACATGTACCAGGTTGCGAAAAGACTTGCGACCGCGCCAGCAAAGGCGATCAGGCCCAGCGTTTTCTGGCTGCTTTCCTCGTCCACCAGAGGATCGAGAACCATGACCAGGATGCCGAAGGCGGAGAGAACCAGTTCAGGCAGAATGCGGACGTAGTCGGAGGTTTGAGGAATCGTCTGCATTGCTTGTAGCAAAGCGGAGGGGAGGTGAATCATTGGCCCACCACCTTGCTGACTACTTCAGTGAACGGCGCGAGCGCGGCTTGCACGGCCGGGTCAATCGCCCCCAGCCACAGAATCGGAGCGACGCCCATGACAAGGGCCGCGGCGGCGCAAGGCCAGACTGCAGCTTTCTCGAAGACGATCATGTCGCCCATCGAATTATTGATCGGGTGCGTGACTTTTCCATAGAAGACGCGCTGGTACATCCATAGCAGGTAGGCCGCGCTCCAGATGACGCCGGTCGCGCCGAGAATTCCATAGATGGGTTTGGCCTGGAACGCGCCGCTCAGCACCAGGAACTCTCCGATGAATCCGTTGAGCAGAGGAAGTCCGACCGACGCGAGAACGATAAAAAGATAGGAAGCGGCATAGACCGGCACAGGAGTAGCCAGACCGCCGAATTCGGAAATCTCGTAGGTATGGCGGCGTTCGTGCAGGATTCCGGCGAGCATGAACAGGCCGCCAGTGGAAATTCCGTGGGCCAGCATGACGAACATTGCGCCGTTTAATCCTGACGTGGTGAAGCTGAAAATTCCGAGCACCACAAAGCCGAGGTGGCTAACCGAAGAGTAGGCGATCAACTTCTTCATGTTGGGCTGCACCATGGCGACGAGAGCGCCATAGATGATGCCGATCAGGGCCAGCGTCATAATCCACCACTGATTGTGGCGCGCTTGTTCGGGGAACAGGCCGAGATTGAAGCGCAACAAGCCGTAGGTGCCCATCTTCAGCAGGACGCCGGCCAACAGGACTGACCCGGCGGTGGGCGCTTCAACGTGAGCATCAGGCAACCAGGTATGGAAGGGGAATAGCGGCACTTTCACGGCGAAGGCGAGAAAGAAGCCGAGGAAAAGCCACTGCGCGGCGCCGGGGAAAGCCGCCACTTTACCGCTGGCGATCAGATCGCGAATTTCGTTGAATTGGAACGTGCCCGTGTGTGCGTAGAGCCACAGGATCGCCGCCAGCATGAAGACGGAGGCGATCATGGTGTACATGAAAAATTTCACGGCGGCATAAACCTTGCGGTCATGCCCGAAGACGCCAATCAGCAGAGCCATCGGGATGAGCGTGGCTTCCCAGAAGAAATAGAAGAGGAAGAGATCGAGCGAGGTGAAGACGCCGATCAGAGCGGTCTCCATAATAAGGAGGAGGATGAAAAATTCTTTCACGCGGTCGTGGATCGATTTCCACGAGATCAGCACACACAGCGGCGTCAGGAACGTGGTCAGAACTACCAGCCACATCGAGATGCCGTCCATGCCCATGTGGTAGTGAATGTCGGGAGTGGTAATCCACGGCTTGTCGACTTCGTACTGGAAGCCGGGCTGGGAGCGGTGGAAGTGCACCGGGAGGTGCAGCGATAGAAGAAATGTAAGTAGCGAAATGACGAGAGCGAAGATGCGGATGTCGCGATCGCGGCGGGGAAACAGCACGAGCAACAGAGCGCCCAGTAGCGGGGCGAAGGTGACTAGCGTCAGGATGTAGGGGCTCCAGCTATCGGTCGTCATCGCTTCAGCGCACTCCCATCCAGATCATGTAGGCAATCACGACGGCCGAGCCTGCGGCGATCCATCCGGCGTACGAGCGGAGGTTGCCAGATTGCATGTGGCGGGCCTCGTCGGAAATGTGGCGTGCGCCGTCGGCGGCGTTGTTAACCGTGTCGTCGATGACCTTGCGATCGACTCCCTGCCACAGAATGCTGGTCGAACCATCGATCAGCGGCTTGACGAATACTCTCGCGTAAAGTTCGTCGACGTAATACTTGTTCAAGACCGCGGTGTAGAAGCCGTTCAGGCCGTCGGCGATTTTCTGCGGGAGATACGGCCGGCTGATATAGAGGAACCAGGCCAGGATTGCGCCCGCGAACGCGACCAGCACTGAGATTCCCATCAGGATATATTCCGTGGAACCACTTGCCGCTTCTCCGGCGGCATCTGCGAAGCCTGTCCCGAATACTGGCTCCAGGAAATGCTCGAAATGACT
>DATHQX010000189.1:0-3312 GCA_035482295.1 Verrucomicrobiia bacterium | reverse complement strand
TGCCAGCGGCGAACGGAACTGCGGCCACACGTTCATCGTGTTCGGATACGGGAAGAGCCAGTAGGCAAGCCACGGCCGTCCAACGTGAATCAGCGGGAACAGGCCAGCGCAGCATACCGCGAAGATCGTCATCGCCTCGGCGAACCGGTTGATCGAGTTCCGCCACGTCTGCTTGAACAACAAAAGAATCGCCGAGATCAGAGTGCCGGCGTGACCGATACCGATCCACCACACGAAATTGATGATGGCGAATCCCCAGGCCCCGGGGATCGTCACACCCCAGATGCCGACGCCCTTCAGGAAGAGCCAGGTGCAGCCGATCACCAGGCCCATGGCCACGCCGGCCGCCACGATCAGGCCGAAGAACCATCCCAGCGGCGTATTCGAGGTCAGTACGATCCCGGCGATCTTCTGCGTCACCGACTTGAACGTATGGCCCGGCGCGATGACCGCATACTCGCCGGTACGCGGGTCGATCATGGAATCGACAATCGGGTCTTGCATGGGTCCTTTGGTCGCCATTATGCCAGCTCCGGATGCGGGTTGATGACTCCGGCCGTATAGGTCGTGCGCGGACGGAAGTTGAGGTCTGCGAGTACCCGATAATCGCGCTCCTCAGCCTTGAGCTTTGCCACCTTGCTTGCCTTGTCGTTGATGTTGCCAAAGGTAATGGCACTGGTCGGGCACGCCTGCTGGCATGCCGTCACGATCTCGCCGTCGCGAATCTCACGGTTTTCCTTATCGGCCTCGATCTTCACCGCTTCGATCCGCTGCACGCAGTAGCTGCACTTCTCCATCACGCCGCGGGAACGGACCGAAACGTCCGGATTGCGCATGAACTTCAAGCTCTCCGTGTCATAGTCCGAGTACAGCAGGAAGTTGAACCGGCGGACCTTGTACGGACAGTTGTTCGAGCAGTACCGGGTCCCAACGCAGCGGTTGTAGACCATCGTATTGATGCCCTCCGGCGTATGCACCGTCGCGCCAACCGGGCAGACCTGCTCACAGCCCGCGTTCTCGCAGTGCTGGCAGGCCATCGGCTGGAAGTGCGCCTTCGGCGCATGCAGATCGCCCTCAAAATAAGTGTCGATCCGCAGCCACTGCATAATGCGTCCGACCTTCACCTGCTCGCGACCGACCACGGGAATATTGTTCTCTGCATAGCAGCTCACAATGCAGGCATTGCAGCCGATGCAACTGTTCAGGTCGATCGCCATCCCCCACGCGTTCTGGATCTTCAGCGTCGAGGGGTCCTGCTTGTCGTACTTCCACGCGTCCGGGAAGAACGAATTGTCGTGGGGCACCTCCTCGCCCTGAGGTGAGTACCCAACCTTATCGATCAGCGTGCCGCTCGCGCCATGTTCATGCGCGAAGTTCGGGTTCTTCTTCGCTTCATCAACGGTGGCATACCGAATGATCGACCGCTCCAACGCCTCGTGGCCAGCCAAAGAATAGACACCATCTTTATCCGAAAGAGGCCTCTCCAGATCATGCTGCGCAAAGCTTCCGCGATGCTCGATGTTCTGGACCTTGGTAACGCAAAGATCGTAGGTCCCGGGCACCTTCACTGCAGTTACGCCCGAGATAAACAGCGGTGCATCCGAAGTCCGAATCTGGTACGCATCGAAGCCAACGCCCTGACCCACGCGTCCAGCCTGTACTCCACGGCCAAGACCCAGGTGGACAGTGATCACGCCGTCCGGATGGCCCGGAATCATCAACGCCGGTGCAATGCATTCACGTCCATTGAATGAGATCTTCACCGGGTCGGACTGCTCCAGCTTCAGCTCGCCCATCGTGTTCAAGCTCATGATCGCCGCATTGTCCCAGCTCAGGTTCGTCACCTGCTTGGGCAACTCCTGCAGCCAGCCAACATTGGAGAACCGGCCGTCATAGATCGAAGGATCAGGCCGGAACGAGACCTCAAGTCCGCTCGAAGCCGTCGCCGGGAACAACGACACCGCACTCTTACCCGCGCCACCGGCCTTCGCCGTAAACGCGGTCCCCTCCACCCATCCATCGTGCAGCGCCTTGCGCCATCCCGCCGCAAAGTCTCCCTTTATGTACGTTTTCGCATTGGCGACAACGACGTCATACGCGGAGAGCTGCACATTCTCAAGCAGCGTCTGCAGAACATCGTGTGCCGAAACCCCGCCGTACAGCGGAGCGATCATCGGCTGAATAACCGAGATCGTCCCGTCGTACGCCCGCGCATCCGACCAGCTCTCAAGATAGTGCGCCTTGTTGATGTGCCAGTTCGCAATCGAGCCCGTCTCGTCCACATGCGAACCCAGGTGCACCGTCACCGGGACCTTCGCGAACGCGTCCTGAAAATGAAGGTCGCTCGGGGCCGAATAAATCGGATTCACACCCAGGACCACGAGCCACTGCACCTTGCCGGCGTTCATATCGGCGACCAGCGACTTCAGGTCCGCGACCTGTTCGCTCGGCATCGGATTCACTGTCTCGGTATAGATGACCGTCTTGCCGACTGCACCCAGCGTCGAGTTCAACACGTAAGCCGCAGCATGCACCGCCGGCGACGCTTGCTCACCCGGAATGACAACACACTTGCCGCCCGAAGCCTTCAAATCGCCCATCAACGCAGCGAAGAACCTCTGTGTATCAGCGCTTGCACCCTGCGGGGCCGAACCATTCACCAGCGCGGTCGCAAAACCCGCAACCTCGCTTGGCTTCAATGCCAGCCGATGGTCCGCTTTGAACCCGGTCACCGTCGGCATGGTCTCGACGACGTACATCCGGTTCATCGTCTTGCCTTCTTCGTATCGGTGCCGCTCTGCATACCCGGCCGCCAGCGGCAGGAACCCCGGATGCCCAATCCCGCCCAGGAAATCCGCATCCAGCGACAGAATGACGTCCGCCTCTTCCAGCTTGTACTGCGCATCGGTATAGCTGCCAAACGCCGCCTTCGATGCCGCGCGTGACGGGTCCTGGTTCACTGGCTCCCACTGGACCAATTTTGCCGACGGATACGCCGCCTGCACCTGCTTCCACTGGGCCGCCAGCGTCGGAGACGTAATCGTCTCGCTCAGGAAATAAAGCCCCTGGCCGCCATTCAACTTCTTCGCCGCTGCGGCAAATGCCTCCTGAAACTCGCCCCAACCCGAAACTTCGCCGCGATGCAGCACATGCTGCGAGCGGTCCGGATCATAAAGATCAAGCAGAGTCGCCTGCGTAAACACGTCCGACTTGCCCTTCGACATCGGGTGTTCCGGATTGCCGTCCACCTTGATCGGCCGGAACGAATCCGACTTAACCAGCACCGGGACCGCGCCTGTCGGGAACGGATAC
>DATHQX010000188.1:0-2734 GCA_035482295.1 Verrucomicrobiia bacterium | reverse complement strand
GCAGCGTCAGGAGGAACTGGTGCAGAGCGTGTCGGTGGCAAGGGCTTATTTTGAGGACACGCTGAAGGCGTTGCCGGAAGTTGTCTACTACGTCGGGCCGGGCGGAGCGCAGGAGTTGGCGCAGGTACTGGAGGACGGAGCCAAGGACGCGACGGAGGATGGAGTGAGAGTGCGCGACCTGGTGGCCGCGCCCGGTACGGCCGCGAGCGGGACGATGCCAAGCGGACTGGCGGCAGGCGTGACAGGAGCGCTGGCAAGCTAATGAAGATTACGATCAATCTCGCCAGCCAGCCGTATGTCGATGTGCGGCAGGTATTGAAGCAGCTGAGGATCCTGATGGGGATTCTTGTACTGCTGGCGATACCGCTGTGGCTGCTGCTGCGCGGGGAGCAGCATAAAGCGCAGGACGCCACGGCGCGGGTGGATACAGTCGAGAAGCACGTGACGAAGCTCGAACAACAGCAGCAGAGCTACCAGGTGCTGATGCGGCAGCCGCAGAATGCGGCCGTGCTGACGCAGTCGGATTTCCTCAATTCCCTCTTCCGGCGCAAGGCGTTCTCCTGGACGGCGACGATGACCGACCTCGAAACGGTTCTGCCGGCAGGAGTGCAGGTGTTGAGCATCGACCCGGAGGTCGCGAAGGACGGCGGGGTGACGATCCGGCTGCGAGTGAGCGGCGCTCGCGACAAAGCAGTCGACCTGGTGCGGAACCTCGAGAAGTCGCGGCACTTTGGTTCGCCGCGGCTGGCAGGCGAGGCGCTAGCTTCGGCGACCGCAAATGGGCCGAATGCGGCACTGCAGCCTATCAACGCGGCGATTGACGTGAACTTCGACATACTGGCCGACTACCGGCCGCTGAGCGAGGCGGAAGAACAGGCAAGCAAGGCAGAGTCCGCTGCCGAGAAGAAGCTGGATGAGACGACAGCCGGCGAAAAGAAGAGTGTGAGCCCGAAGGCGCATACGGCTGCGCCGAAGAAGCGAGGTGCGCAGTGAACAATCTCCGCCGCTTCTTTACGGTACTGAATCTGCACATCGCGGGCGCTGTCGCGCTTGCGGGACTGGTGCTTTTTCTCGGGGTGAAGGTGATGCTGGCGTTTCATGCCGCGGGACAGCTCAACTCCGAGGATTACCAGCGGGCGCAAATCAGGTCGGCGCAGTTGCAGTCGCAGATGGCGCATCTCGAGGGACTGCCGCAAAAGGTGGACCAGGCGCGCGATGATGCGGATAAGTTTTTCGAGAAGCGTATCGCGCCGAATTATTCGACGATTGCCGAGGAACTGGGTACGGACTACGTGAAGAACCAGGTGCGGCTGACGCGCGCGCAATACACGCCCAAGCCGGCTATCGACGGGCTGACAGAGCTTCGCATCGACGCCAACCTGAGCGGCGACTACACGGCGCTGATGCACTTTATCAACGATCTCGAGCGGGACAAGAATCACGTTTTTTTCATCATCGACGGTCTGACGTTTACCGGTCAGCAGGGCGGACTGGTGAATTTGCGGCTGCGAATGACGACGTATCTGCGCACCAATCCGGGCGAACTGCCTCCGCCGAATGAGGGCACCGAACCAGCCACGGCGGAGAACGTCAGCGAGGAGGGTGCGCGCTGATGGCGTTGAAGATTGGAACCGAAGACAAGAAGAAGGTTGCGATCGCCGCCGGATTGGGCGCGGCGGTGCTCGGGCTGGTGATCTACAACGTCATCCCTATGTTCATCGGCGGCTCGACGCCGGCTCCGGTGGCAGTGCCCACGGTGGCGACGGCTCCGGTTACTGCTCCCACGTCTGCAGCGGCAAATCCTGAGGCGCGGCCGAGGCAGAGGGTTGTTTCGACAAGCGGCGGACACGAGGCGGCGAAGATTTCGGGATCTATGGCAAATCTTGATCCGACGCTGCATCCGGAGGTGATGGCGCAGGCGGAGTCACTGGAGTATTCGGGCAAGGGGAGAAATATCTTCTCGATGTTCTCAGTGCCGGTGATCGAGGAAGCGAAGGCTCCGATCCGGCCACAGCCGGTTGTGCCGGCTTACAGCGGACCGCCTCCGCCGCCGCCTATTGACCTGAAGTTTTTCGGATATGAGTCGCAGGATCAGAAGAAGAAGGTGTTTCTGCTGCATGGAGCCGATGTGTTTATCGCGTCGGAAGGCGATGTGGTCGATCACCACTACAGAGTGGTGAAGATTGCGCCGCTCTCGGTGCAGGTAGAAGATATTCCATATAACAACACGCAGACGCTGCCGCTGATTCAGAATTGAGACGGGCTTCGATGTTTTCTTCACCACAGGACGTAAGGCGCAGTCGCGCGGTTGCCGATGCGCGATGCGAAGGTGGATTCATCCTCCTTGCCGTGCTGTTTCTGGTGGCGCTTATCCTGATCACGCTGGCAGTGGCAGCTCCGAAAATTGCACAGTCCATTCGGCGAGACAGGGAGCTGGAGTTGGTGCACCGCGGCGAGCAATACAAGCGGGCAGTCAAGCTCTATTACCGGAAGTTCCAGGCTTACCCTTCGACGATCGACCAGCTGGTGAACACGAACCAGATACGGTTCCTTCGCAAGCGATATACCGATCCGATGACGGGAAAGGATGACTGGAAGATCATCCACCAGGGCGAGCAGCATGTGAAGATTATGGGGCTATTTGGCCAACCGATCGCCAGTAGTGGAGGCCCGGCAGCTGCAGGAACGAGTATCGCCGGGATCGGACAGAGCGGATTCGGAAACGGCACGGCAG
>DATHQX010000187.1:0-5043 GCA_035482295.1 Verrucomicrobiia bacterium | reverse complement strand
CACGATGCCGCGGCAACTCGCCCTTAATGACGATGAAATGCAATCTGATAAATCAAGAAAGCGATGAAAGCAATGGTGCCCAGGAGAACAATCGCGAAAATAATTGCGGGAGGCCAGAAAGCCCAGGACCACGATCGTCTTTTTCTGATGTTCTGAACGGCGTTGTGCAATGAGAAAGCCGTAGCTATTGTGCCAAGTGGAGCAAGAAAGAAGGCGGGCATAAAGGCATCACCTTCGCCCGGCCCCCTGCATCCATGATGCTGGAAGCAGTAAATAGAGGGCAGCAGAATCAACAGGATGTAAATGACTGCGATGAGATACGAAATCGTGAGGCCTAGTTTGCGCAACATACTATCCGCGATCATAATTCTCGCGGGGAGTTGGCCAGTCTTTAATGTTTCTGGAATGTTTCCGGCCCGCACCTACGGATTGAAATAGGGATTGTTCGCCATGCGGATGAACGACGCTTCCGAAGCGGGAGAAGAACTGATGCGCCAATCAGCCTCTTTGTTGATGTCGAACCAGACGACACCCTTGATGAGCGGGAAGCTGGTGCGCAGCGTGGGAATGATGTCGTCGATCCATTTCGCTTTGTCTCCACCAGCTTCAGCGGACGCCATCTCTCCAATCAGGATCGGCTTTTTCTTCGCTGCCAGCAGCGGGTAGATGTCCTGGAACACTTGCCGGAAGCTCTGCCAGCCACCGTTGGTCGTACCCCAGTTGTAGCCATCGACCCCGGTCCAATCGACGTAGGCATCGCCGGGGTAGTAGTCCATCGTAGTGCGATTGCCGCCGGGGGTATCGGTAACGTTCGGGCACCACGCCCAAACCACATTGTTCGCACCTGCCGCGACGAAGAGGTCGTGAATGTGTCGATAGGCGGAAACGTACAGGGGGGCGTTGTTGCCGCTCCACGCCTCGTCGCCGTTCATCTCGGCGGCAAAGTCGAGAAAAAACTTCTTGCCGAGCGCTGTGGAACCCTTCGCACGCGCAATGATTGTCGCATCGAGGCTCCCATCGGCGATCCTGGCGAAGTCGATGTGGTGAGGTTCCCAACTGATGAGAGGAATGCGTCCCGCAGCGAGGTCGGCCTGGGTGACGCTCCCGGTCCAATCCGCGTCCCACGCGTAGTAGGTGAGATGAATGACAGGTGTGCGGCCGAGCTTTCGCGTCGTCTGGTCGATGCTGCCGGCGCCATAGAATTGCCCGAGCAACGCACCCGACGCGGGCTCGAGAATGGATGATCGAATAGATGATCCGCGCGACTCCTGGCTCGCGGCATTGGTAAAGACTCCGCTCAACGCCAGTACGACAACGCCTGCTGCAGCGGCTCTGCCAAAGATTTCTCTCATGGTAACGACCAACTGGCGGGTGGCCCACTCAAGCCCGGTTTTGGCTTGAGTGGGGATGTTCAAGTGTCGCAGACTGCTTACTTGCCCACTTCCTGGATGCACTCTTCCAACACGTCCATGGCGACGTCGGCTTCTTTTTTGGTGACGACCAGCGTCGCCCACCCGCGATTTGCAATGTGCGGCAAACTGCCGTACACTTATGGAGGAGCAGAAGATGCCTCAAGCAGCCTATGCCACAAAAAGAAGCGCCCGGCTCGACGCTCGAGTGAGTCCGAAGGAGAAAGAATTAATCGAGGCAGCGGCAGGCCTTCGCGGCATCTCCGTCACAGATTTCCTGCGGACCGCTGTGACCGATGCCGCCCACAAAATCATCCGCGAGAGTGAAGTGTTGACCCTCGCAGAGCGCTCCAGGAAGATCTTTGTGGAAGCTCTCTTAAGTCCCCCGAAACCGAACGCTGCCTCGATCGCCGCCGTTAGACGCTTCAAGCGAGAGGTCCGCTGATTGCCGGACGACTCTCCCGCAAGGTTCGCAATCGAGCCGTTCGACAAGAAGAAACACAATCGAGCGGCTTTTTCGTGCGAGCACGAAGCTCTTAACGCCTACATTCAGCGGCAAGCCAGCCAGGACATTAAAAAACACGTGGCCGCTGTTTTCGTTCTAACCGCCGACGGCAAGACCATTGCCGGCTACTACACCCTGTCGCAATACGCTCTCGATTCCAGCGGCGTGCCCGAGGAGACCATGCGCAGTCTAGGTCTTCCCAAATACAAAGACCTGCCGGCCACGCTGCTCGGCCGGCTGGCGCGAAGCCTAAGCTTCAAGGGACAACGCGTTGGCGAACTTCTCCTGATGAGCGCCCTGAAGCAAGCCCTCGATCACAGCCTGCGAATCGCTTCCATGGCAGTAGTAGTGGACGCCAAAGATGACCCGGCAAAGACTTTCTACAAAAAGTATGGCTTCCTGGAACTCCCGGATCACCCCAACCGCCTTTTCCTCCCGATGAAAACGGTAGCGCAGATGTTCGCTGCGTAAGGTACCCGACACCAGTCCGTCTTTCTCCTGCTCCGGTCTACTTTCCCACTTCCTGGATGCACTCTTCCAGCACGTCCATGGCGACGTCGGCTTCTTCTTTGGTCACCACCAGCGGCGGGCAGAGGCGGATCGAGCTTGGGCCGCAGCCGAGGAACAGGAGGCCGTGTTCGAAGGCCTTTTCGACGATCAGGTCGCGCTCGGCGGCGGCGTACTCCTTGGTCGACTGGTCCTTGACGATGTCGACGCCGATCATCAGGCCGCGGCCGCGGACGTCGCCTACCAGCTTCAGTTTTGCGGGCCAGCTGGACATGCGCTTCAGCATGTGCGCGCCTACTTCGGCGGAGTGTTCGAGCAGATGTTCTTTCTCGATCACGTCGAGCGTTGCGAGCGCTGCCGCGATACACACGGGATTGCCGCCGAAGGTTGAGGCGTGGGAACCTGGCACCCAGTCCATGATTTCGGAGCGCGTCATCACGATGCCGAGCGGCATGCCCGAGGCGACGCCCTTTGCGATGCAGACCATATCCGGTTCCACGCCGGTGTGCTCGACCGCCCACCACTTGCCGGTACGGGCGACACCGCTCTGCACTTCGTCCAGCACAAGGAGGATGCCGTGACGATCGCAGATGCGGCGCAGCTCCTGCATGAAGATGGTGGGAGCGACCACGTATCCGCCCTCACCCTGCACGGCCTCGACGAAGATGGCGGCCACTTCCTCGGGTGGCAGCGTGGTCTTGAACAGCTTCTCTTCGATGAAGCGAGCGCAGCCAAGCGCGAACGCGTCTGGATCTTGCGTTGGATCTTTGCGTCCGCGATAAAGATCGGGATAGGGCACGTGCGTCACGCCGGCGAGAAGCGGCGAAAAGCGGCGCCGCTGCTGGGGTTTCGAGGCGGTGAGGGAGAGCGCACCCATCGTGCGTCCATGAAATGCCCCGAAAAACGCAACGATGTTAGGCCTCTTCGTGTGGTATCTCGCGAGCTTGAGGGCGCACTCGATGGCCTCGGCACCGGAGTTGCCGTAGTAGATTTTGTGCGGGCCGGCCATGGGCGCGATTTTCGACAGGCGCTCGGCTAGCGTGACCATGCTCTCGTAATAAAAATCCGTGCCTGACATGTGGATTAGTTCGGCGGCCTGCTTTTGCATGGCGGCGACTACGTGGGGATGGCAGTGTCCCGTCGAAGTTACGGCGATGCCGGCGGAGAAATCGTAGAACTCGTTGCCGTCGACGTCGATGACGATGATGCCGCGTCCGCTCTTGGCTACCAGCGGGTAGGAGCGGGTGTAGGACGGCGAAATATATTTCTCGTCGCCTGCTAGAACGCGCTTGGCGTTGGGGCCCGGCAGGGCAGTCTTGATTTTTGGTCCAGCGGTCATGGTCTTGGTGGTCATGGAATCCTCCGTAGGGCAGTGGCCAGTGGTTAGTGGCCAGTGGTCAGTAAACGCATCTCGGAGCACGTTGCTCTGGATCAAGCGCACGCGGAACCGAAACAGTCTGGCGGAGGATTTATTAGTCGCTACCGAAGAGGCTGGGGCGCAGGCGTGACGGCAGATTGGCGCGATAGCGCCTTGGACAGACCAGGCAATGCAGCCAGCACTCGGGCAGGTGCGTGTTGGGTAGACACGATTTGGAAACGTTGTGCAGCATGGGTGACCGTCGACATCACTATCACTAAGGCATTATAGCTTGAGGCAGCGCCTGGCGTAACCCCCAAAAGTCAGTGGCCAGTTAAGGCAGCCCAGGGTAGCTATCTCCACATTTTCATTAATTACTTCCTTCGCCACCTTCAATTCCGTCTGCACGTACGTTTAGAATCTTAGTTTTGTTGGCCCTCGTCTGATATGTTTTAGCTTTCCTCGTTTTCTCACTGACATGTCCAGAGCACAGAGCCCAAGCCGGTTTGCGGTGATTCTTGCCTTTGGGCTGGTGTATCTGTTTTGGGGCTCTACCTATCTGGCTATTGATATTGCGGTGCAGACAATTCCTCCGGCGCTGATGTGTGGAGTGCGGTTTTCGATTGCCGGAGTGGTGATGCTGGGGGTGTGCGGGTTGACGGGGCGGCGGATCTGGTATTCGGCGCGGCAGATTTTGCTGGCTTCAGTGGTGGGAATTCTTCTGCTGATGGGTGGGAACCTGACATTGTCCTGGGCAGAACTTTCGGTGCCTTCGGGGCTGGCGGCCTTGATAATCGCCATCACACCGTTGTGGTTTCTGGTGCTGGACTCGCTGCTGTTGGGCGATCATCACATTTCGTGGCGAGGCAAGGCTGGGTTGGCGCTGGGGATGGCAGGACTGCTGGTGTTGTTCTGGCCGGAGTTGCATTCGACCTCGGTGCTGGGACGGCGCGAGTTTTGGGCGTCGCTCTCGCTGCTGGGCGGATCGTTTTCCTGGGCGCTGGGATCGGTGCTGTCGAAGCGCTGGCAGTCGGGAATGGATGTGTTCAGCGCGACCGGATGGCAGGTGACGGCGGCAGGCGCAGCCAATTTGTTGTTGGCATGGGTCGTGGGAGATTTTTCGCACGTTACCTCGACGGCGCGCGGCGTGAGCGCAGTGCTATACCTGGTGGTGTGCGGGTCTTGGATCGGGTACACGGCTTACATCTGGCTGCTGGAGCATGTGCCGACTTCGAAAGTTTCGACTTACGCTTATGTGAATCCAG
>DATHQX010000186.1:0-2194 GCA_035482295.1 Verrucomicrobiia bacterium | reverse complement strand
CGTGGCGGCGATGGCAGGGTGGCATACGACGATCTTCCCGCCTTACTTCGTTGCGGGCGCCATCTATTCGGGATTCGCGATGGTAATTACGCTGGCGATCCCGATCCGCAAGTTCTACCACCTGGAAGATCTGGTCACGCTGCGCCATCTGGACAACATGGCTAAGGTGATGCTGGGGACGGGTCTGATCGTCGGTTACGGGTACGGCATGGAGGTCTTCATGGCGTGGTACTCGGCGAGCCACTGGGAGTTCTTCATGATGTGGAATCGTATGTTCGGGCCGATGGGCTGGGCGTACTGGATCCTGATTCTTACCAACCTCGCGATTCCGCTGACGACACTGTGGTCGAGGAAGCTGCGGGTGAACGTGGCGTACTTGTTTGTGCTGTCGTTCATTATCAACACCGGTATGTGGTTTGAGCGGTTCGTCATTGTTGTGACCAGCCTTTACCGCGAGTATCTGCCGTCGAGCTGGGGCACGTACCGGGCGACGAAGTGGGATTACATGATCTATGTGGGAACGCTAGGCTTCTTCACGTTCCTGTTCTTCCTGTTTGTCCGGTTCCTCCCGATGATTCCGATGTCGGAGATTCGAATGATGCTCCCGCAAACGAAGGTAAGGCCCGGCGAATCCGGTGCGAAGGTAGTCAATGAGGAGGCGGTCTAATGCCACCGCGTGAAGGAATTTACGGATTACTGGCTGAGTTCAACACGCCGGGCGAGCTGGTGCATGCAACGGAAGAGGCTCGCCGCGCGGGATACCGCCGCATGGAGTGCTACACGCCCTACCCGGTCGAAGAGGCAGCCGAAGCGCTGGAGTTCCACAAGACTCGCGTGCCGCTGGTCTGTCTGCTGGGTGGAATTATGGGAGTGACGACGGCTTTCCTGATGGAGACGTGGGTCAATGTCTGGGCGTATCCGCTCAACATTGCAGGACGACCCCTTTGGTCGTGGCCAGCGTTCATCATTCCGGCTTATGAGTGGACGATTTTGTTCGCAGGGTTTTCGGCATGTTTCGGGATGATTGCGCTGAATGGGCTGCCGCAGCCTTACCACCCGCTCTTCAATGCTCCGAATTTCAGGAATGGAGCGACGACCGATAAGTTCTTTCTTTGTCTTGAAGCGACGGATCCCAAGTTTTCTCCTCCCGAGACGCGGGCGTTTCTGGAGCAGTTCAACGCGGTCTCCGTGGTGGAGGTTGACCACTAATGCAACGACAGGGACTAGGGCCTAGGGCCGAGGGAATAGAGAACGACATGCGGAAGTTGAACAAACTCGCGGCGTGTGGTGCGATGGCAGCGACGCTGGTGCTGTCGGGCTGCCGCCAGGATATGCATGACCAACCGAAGTTCTTTCCGCAGCGCGGGACGGATTTTTATGCGGATGGGCGGTCAGTGCGGCCTCAGGTAGAGAACACGGTGGCGCGCGGTCAGCTGCACGAGGATGCGTATTTCTACACCGGCCTGGTCAACGGAAAAGAAGGCGACGGGTTGCCTTTCCCGGTGACGATGGCAGTCCTCGAGCGCGGACAGGAGCGATACAACGTGTATTGCACGCCGTGTCATTCGCGGGTGGGCAACGGGATCGGAATGATCGTTCAGCGCGGATATATGAAGGCGGGCAGCTTCCATTCGGCGCGGCTGGAGACGGCTCCGCTTGGGCATTTCTTCCATGTGATCTCGAATGGATATGGGGCGATGCCGGATTATGCGTCGCAAATTACTCCGGAGGATCGCTGGGCGATTGTGGCTTACATCAGGGCATTGCAGCTGAGCCAGAAGGCGACAGAGGCGGATGTGCCGGCGGGCCAGAAGGTTGAATCGCTTGCCTCCATCGCGAAGAAGCAGGGATTGCCTGAGTCGGACGCGGAGGAGTGGAAGTTGCCGCCGACCGCGGTAACCGGAACACCTGACGGCGGGCTCTATGTGCTGCCGACGCCAGGAGCATCTGGCACGACCAGCGGGGCCGCAGCACCATCTCGCGCCGGCTCAACGACTCCGTCCGGAACGCCCGGACAAACTGTACCGAAGCAGTAACCTCGGAAGCTTCCGAACGAAGGCTTGAAACAAATGGCATCTGGACACGAACAAAACGGAGCAGCAAACGGCCACCTCGATCACGGCGCTCGTCCGCTGCCTTCCTCGCTGGCGGCGCCGGGGATCGTCTCTGCGTGGCGGACGCGTATGTTGATCGT